>JALVXQ010000066.1 GCA_027038255.1 Sulfurimonas sp.
TGCGAGTATTGCTACAAAAAGAGTGATAGTTCCCGAAGCATCCTGCGATTTTGGAACATTTCCCTCTTCTCGGGCATCTTCTATCTTCTTGGAGGTGGGTTCTTCTGTCTTTTCCTGATCATCAGCCATTCATATCTCCTAGAAGAACTCACAAAAATCTATATTTAGATTTTTCTTTAGTGCCATAGCGGCTAGCGTAGAAAAAGGGACTTGTTCCTTTTTCGTTGGAAAAATGATTTCTTCTGTCTTTTCCTGATCATCAGCCACAGATTATGACCTTTAGTCCATCTTCATAGACAAATCAATCCAATTAGCCTGATGAATCAGTGAGCCGGAACTTATGGCATCAACCCCTGTTTTTGCATACATTTCAATAGTATCAAGTGAGATATTACCACTCGCTTCTAGTAAAATATGCCCATAGTTCTCATCTCTAAAAGCCACGACCTCTTCTATTTGTGCCGGCGTCATATTATCACACATTACAATGTCACAAGCTGCTTTCATAGCCTCTTGTGCTAGCCATAAAGTTTCTGCTTCCACTTCGATTTTTGCTGTAAAAGGAATCACTTCCCGTGCCTTTGCAATGTAAGCTGGAAGATTTACAATCGTTTTGAGGTGTGTATCTTTTATCATTAGCGAATCATCTAGTCCCATTCTGTGGTTAACTGCGCCGCCGCAACGTGTTGCATACTTCTCAAAAACACGCAAAAGCGGTCTTGTTTTTCGTGTATCTAAAAGTTTTACGCCGTAAGGTTTGATGATATCTGCATATTTTCGCGTGAGTGTTGCGATGGAGCTTGCGTGCAGCAACATATCTAAAATGGTGCGTTCACAACGAAGCAGAGCATGCGAGTCTGCCGCAAACTCTACTATGACATCTCCAATATGAAAAACATCTTTGTCATTTTTCAGCCATGTTACTTGAATATTTTCTATTTTGCACAAAGCATTGACATACTTTTGTCCCGCAACAACACCCTGACTTTTTGCAATAATCTTTGCACTTGAAGCAACAGCAGGCTCAACCAAAGCATACAAATCACCTCTACCAACATCTTCGGCTAAAGCCTCTTTTACAAACTGTTCTATCATAAGTCTAACATTCTTTCTAAAGCCACTTTTGCCCATTTTTGCGTCTTTTCATCCACTTCTATCTCATTAATAGGTGCACCATCATCTATGGCTTTAAGTGTCAGGTAAACATCTTCGAGTGTTGTCTCATTCATTGTAGGACACTCTGGCTTTGTTGAGCTGAGCACATACGTGTTTTTCGGACGCAGACGGTTTACAAGGTTGAACTCCGTTCCTACTGATACCTTTTGATCTTCTGGTAATTCTGTAATATACTTAATAAGTTGTGAAGTTGAGCCGACAAAATCACTTGCATCACAGATTGCAGGGTCACACTCCGGGTGCGTTGCAATCTTAATACCCGGATATTTTTTACGGTAAAACGCGATGTCATCGAGCGTAAAAAGCTGATGGACGGAACAAAAACCGTCATAACAGATAATGTCTGCCTCTTTTGGATCGCCACCTTGTCCAATGACCATAGATTTCAGTCCCATCTGGTTGGCAATATTTTGTCCTAAACATCTGTCAGGTACAAAAAGAATCTTCTTACCTTCGCCCAAAGCTTTAGTAATAATCTTCTTGGCATTGGAACTTGTACAGACCATTCCGCCCATCTCGCCAACTTTTGCTTTCACATCTGCATTTGAGTTTATGTAAGTAATAGGGAGTATATTTTCACTTGCAATGCCATTATCATTTAAAAATTTTACAGAGTCATCATAGTAGAGTGAATCTATCATTCTTGCCATCGCACAGCAGGCTATTTTTGGCATGACGACACGTTTTTGAGGAGAGAGTACTTTTACACTCTGCCCCATAAAAGCAACACCGCAAAAAAGAACAAACTCTGAATCATCAGCCTTTGTTTTCATCGCAAGTTCAAGTGAATCTCCTGTAATGTCACCTATTTCAAACACTTCATCTCTTTGATAGAAATGCGCAACAACTGTAACACTCAGTTTCTCTTTGAGTTCATCAATCTTTTGTTTCAATTCTTCATTCGTGTATTGCAAAAAAATATCCTATATTTTATTAAGGGCACCTCTAAAAACCCTAGTAACTCTCAGCTTTACAGAGGAGGTTACAATCAAGGCACTCTTTTAAAGCCCTAGCCATAGCTAAGGCGAAAAAGAGTAACGCAGAGTGTATGCTCCTCTGTAGAGCCCAAAGGGAGGGATAAAAAAAGCGAACTTTCACAAAACTTTTTCTCACCGTAGCTACGGCTACGCTTTAAAAAAGGTTTTGCACAATTTCATCTTTTTTTCTTCCCTCTGAGAATTGCTAGGGTTTTTAGAGGTGCCCTTAAGTGTCAAATCGTAATAAATAACATATTCAACAACATTTAAAAGGTTTAGATTCAAGGCAAACTTTGGTTGGCGATGCTGGCATCGTTAGCCTAAGTTTAACGCAGAAGATGAATCTTTTAAATGTTGCCCTTCGGGTGAACAATCTACTGCGTTTAAAATCCTTGAAGCTACTAGTAGCTCCTGCGGACTTTCGCCTTGTATCTTATTATCTCTTTTTTCATTGAATTATGTAATTTATTACGATTTGACACTTATCCTGCAATTATATCAAAAATTATTTAGCATATACACTGTAGAATGTCAGAACAAATTATAATTAAGGTTTTCTATGGATTTTTTATTTAATATTAACATACAGTTTTACATTGCAGCGTATCTAATAGGCGGTATTCCTTTTGGTCTGCTGCTTGCTAAAAAATTTGCAGGTGTTGACGTCAAAGCAAGTGGAAGTGGCAGTATCGGTGCGACAAATGTTCTTCGCGTTGTCAAAGAGCAAAACCCTTCTCTTGCTAAAAAACTGGGTATCGCCACTTTAGTGCTTGATGCACTCAAAGGTGTTGCTGTTTTAACGGTTGCTTATTTTATGGGACTTGACAACTCCGTACTTTGGGCCATTGCAGTTCTTGCTGTTCTTGGTCACTGTTTCTCCCCTTATTTAAGCTTCGAGGGTGGCAAAGGTATTGCAACCGGCATGGGTGTGATGATGTTCATGCTGCCGATTGAGACCACTATTGCTCTTGTTGTATGGGCTGTGATGGCAAAAACTGTCCGTATCTCTTCCGTTTCTTCTTTAACCGGTGTTTTGGCACTTTTAATTTCAAGCTTTTTTATCCATCCGCAGATGGCACATGCTCCTGTTGTTTTCATCGTTTTTATACTCTTTTACAAACATATACCTAACATTATTCGTGTCATCAAGGGCGAAGAGAAAAGAGTAATTTAGATGAAAATCTCCATCGAAGATCTCAAGTTTCAATGTATTATTGGAATTTTAGACTTTGAACGTCAAAAAGAGCAGGATGTTATCATTAACCTTGCTATTGAGTATAACTATGAAGATGAATTTATAAATTATGCAGATGTTGTAAAACTGCTAAAATCTACTATGAAAAATAAAAAATATCTTTTAATAGAAGATGCTTTGAGTAGTTTGTCTCTATTGCTAAAAGAAAATTTTTCAAAAATAAACACTCTCAATTTAAAAATCACAAAACCTTCCATTCTCCCCGACTGCACTGTATCTGTAGAAGAGTTTTACACATTTGATTCTTAATCCAAACTTCACTTTTTTTTAAAAAAAATTGAAAAAAACTTTAAAGTAACCTAAAATTATGATACAATTCCGCCAAAATATTAAGAAATAGGAAATGATGAATGCGTATTCTTATCATAGAAGATGAAGTAACATTAAATAAAATGCTTGCAGAGGGACTAAAAGAGTTTGGTTACCAAAGCGATGTTGTTGAAACACTAAAAGATGGCGAATACTATCTTGACATCCGTAACTACGATTTAGTTCTTATGGATTGGATGCTTCCAGACGGAAATTCAGTTGATATCATCGGTGATATCAAATCAAATACACCAAAAACTGTTGTAGTAGTACTTTCTGCAAGAGATGATAATGAGAGTGAAATCGAAGCACTTCGTGCAGGCGCTGATGACTACATCAGAAAACCTTTTGATTTTGATGTTCTTGTAGCACGCATTGAAGCGCGTTTACGTTTTGGCGGTAGTAATATCATCGAAATTGAAGATCTTACAATCAACCCTGAAGAAGAGAAAATCACTTACAAAGAGACAGATATTGAACTCAAAGGAAAACCTTTTGAAGTTCTTACGCATTTAGCACGTCACCGTGATCAAATCGTCTCTAAAGAGCAGCTTCTTGACGCTATCTGGGAAGAGCCGGAACTTGTAACTCCAAACGTAATTGAAGTTGCGATTAACCAGATTCGACAAAAAATGGATAAACCATTAAACATCACTACTATAGAAACTGTTCGCCGTCGTGGATACCGTTTCTGCTTCCCTAAAGAAGTTTAATCCAAACAATGATATAATCCCCTTATATTTTTATAAAGGGATTATATGTTCTCCAAAAAGAGTATTAGAAAAAGCTTTCTAATCCAACTCGTTTTTTCCTCTGCAATTTTAATTTTTATATTCTCTTCCGTTTTGTATTTTTATATAGAAAAATCTGTTTATGATGAAAAAAAAGAAGAGCTCATTCATTATGCCAAGAACATAGCAAATTACAAGTCAGTTTTTCAGTATGATGATGCTATACCAGAGAACTTTTTTTCCTTAAATGTTGAAGTCATCTACCTTAAAAATCCAATGGGTGATATGGATGTATATGAGATAACAAAAAACCATAAAACATATCTGACACTTATTTACCCTTTTAAACTTGAAAATTTCAGTTATCTCAAAATCACTAAAGATATTACAAGCACAAAACACCTTTTAAGTAAAATCTTACACTATATTTTCATCATTAATATTGCCGGTTTTTTACTTGTCATTCTCTATGCTATTATGCTTTCAAAAATGCTGGTCATTCCCATCAAAACACTCAATATGAAACTCTCCAATATGAATGAGCACCTTATGAAAGCTATAGATTTAAATGCCTTGCCACAAGAGTTTGAACCTTTGGGGGAGACCATCAATCACCTCATTGCCCGAATACAGAACTTTGTAAAATACCAAAAAGAGCTCTTTATTGGTACCGCGCATGAACTCAAAACTCCTCTTGCCGTTATCAAACTGAAAAATCAGGTGACACTCATTAAAAAACGCTCACCTGAGGAGTATATAGATGCACTCAACACAACGAACAAGACGATTGATGAGATGAACATCATCGTCTCAAACATCTTAAATATAGGACGCCAAGAGGGTGCACAGCTTGATAAGCCCATCGAAGTCGATATTATCAAGATACTCAAACAAAAAGCAGATGATTTCAAACTTTTAGCAGAGAATGAAGGGAAAAATCTTCTGATGGATTTTAAACCTGACGGCTATATGGCGACACTACAAGTCAGTCTTCTGAATCAAATCATACAGAATTTTTTACAAAATGCACTCAAATTCACTCCTAAAGACAAAAGTGTACTCCTTCGAAGTCAGGAAGATGAGTTCGGCCTCTTAATCGAAGTTGTCGATGAAGGATGCGGGATTGATGAGAGTGTTGATCTTTTTGCTCCATTTAAACGTCAAGGAAATAAAAG
Organism: Sulfurimonas sp.; assembly: GCA_027038255.1. Lineage (GTDB taxonomy): Bacteria > Campylobacterota > Campylobacteria > Campylobacterales > Sulfurimonadaceae > Sulfurimonas. The sequence continues at coordinate 5,624 of JALVXQ010000066.1, forward strand.
TGGTGTCGGATTAGGTCTATTTTTGGCAAAAAGTGCTGCAGATGCACTTGGTGCAAAAATAAATATTAAGAATAGAGAGGATGGAATTGATGGAACAGTTGCTTCATTACAACTCAATTCTAAACTATCTTGTATAATTCCAAGAAATTAAATGCGTTTCAAAAATAATAAAGCTTATTTTTGCTATAAATCTCTCACGAAATAATAGACTTCTTGAATAACCTAGATAAATCTCAGAGGGAAGAAAAAAAGATGAAATTGTTCAAAATCTTTTTTAAAGCGTAGCCGTAGCTACGGTGAGAAAAAGTTTTCTAAAGAAACATCGGCTTTGCCGACCGCTTCGCTTGTTTTGTGCAAGTTCGCTTTTTTTATCCCTCCCTTTGGGCAATTTATAGAGAGCTTTACTCTGCGTTAGATAACCTTCACCATAGCTACGGCTATGCTGAAGAACATCTGCCTTGATTAAAACTCTCTATAAAATGCTGAGATGTATCTAGGTTATGCAAGAAGTCTAAGTAAGTAGAAAATATAAGGTTTTTGAATATGGCGTTAATAATTAATGAAGAGTGCATAGCATGTGATGCTTGTCGTGAAGAGTGTCCAACAATAGCAATCGAAGAGGGCGACCCAATTTACTATATTGACCCTGATCGTTGTATTGAATGTGTAGGCGTCTATGATGAACCGGCATGTATTTCTGTCTGTCCTGTTGACTGTATAGTTCCGGATAAAGACAATGTTGAAACAATTGCGGAACTGCAGTTTAAATACAAACAGATCCAAGAGAACGAAGAGTTATAATTGGCTAAACGAGTTGCCATCATCGACATCGGTTCTAATTCTATTAGAATGGTTGTTTATGAAAAAACTTCCCGCTATGCGTTTCACCTTCTCCACGAAGAAAAATCAAAAGTCAGAATATCCCAAGATGCTTATATGCACAATGGAGAACTCCAAGAAGTTCCAATGCAGAGAACTTATGATGCGCTGCATGATTTTTTAGAAATTTCACACTCTTTTCATGTTAGAAAAATTCTCTGTGTAGCGACTTCAGCACTTCGTGATGCTCCAAACAGACAAGAGTTTCTACTCAGAGTAAAAAACAGACTCAAGCTCAACATAAAAATCATCTCTGGAGAAAAAGAAGCATATTTTGGCGCTATTGCCTGTGCAAATCTTCTTCCAAAACAAAAAAATGCCCTCAGTATTGACATTGGTGGTGGTTCGACTGAGTTTGCTTTTATAAATGAAGCCAATGTAACAAATACTATGTCGCTCAAGCTCGGTACAGTACGTCTCAAAGAGCTCTTTTTTGATAAAAATGACATTGAGGGTGCTACTGCATATATTGACAAAGAGCTGGAAAAACTTCCAGATACAGTTGGACTCGCAAGTCTCATCGGTATTGGAGGAACGTTTCGAGCAATTTCCAGTGCCATACTAAAGGAGTCTCTCTATCCACTTAATAAGATACATGCTTTCCAATACAGTGCAACAATTTTGAAAGAGTATCTTAAAAATGTTCTCAAGGCAAAAGATGAGAAGGAGCTTACGGCACTCTTTATTAAAAACAACCGTTTTGATGTTATCAAACCCGGTACCTTGATACTCCAACGTGTAATGAAAAAAATTGACATTAGCCACGTCATAACCAGTGGTGTCGGGGTAAGAGAAGGTGTCTATCTCGCAGACCTGCTCCGCAGTGCAAAACATAAGTTTCCACAGAACTATAACACTTCTGTACGTTACATTTTAGACTCTTATGTGCAAGACAAAGCATTCTCCAACAATCTTGCTTCTTTAGCAAAAAAAATCTTTGATTTAAGCGCTGAGTACTTTGGCATAGACAAAGAGTATAAGCAAGCACTTAGCATTGCGGCAAAACTCTATCCTGCTGGAAGCAGTGTACATTTTTACTCACAAAACAAGCATACCTATTACATCATTCAAAGTGCTTTGGAATATGGTTTTAAACACCATGACATTATGCTCATTTCAACACTGACAAAGTATGCAAGAAACCGTTTACCCTCAGATACTCATATGCAGCTCTATGCAAAACTGCTGCCTGAAAATGTACATATTGTTCACTCTTTGAGTTATATGCTCTCACTCTCCATAGCCCTGCTCAGCCATCGACCTAGAAATATTGATTTTACAATGTCATTTGAAAAAGGAGAGCTTCGAGTAAGCTCAAAAACGAAGTTATATATTGCACAAAGTGCCGTTGCAAAACTGGAGTGCAGAGACAAACATTTCAACGTTCTTTTTGACGATTAAAATCTTTGTCCCATAGTAAACTCAAAATTTGATGTTTTATCGCCCTCTTGTGGGTTAATAGCTTTAGAAAACATCAATTGAATCGGTCCAACCGGAGAGAACCATTCAAGTCCTGCACCATAACCAGCACGAGACTGATTATTTGTACCTTCTAAAATATTTTGCGTAATATTATCTGAGATAATACCCCAATCCAAGTAGGTTACAAGACGCATTTTTGCTTTTGGAATCAGAGGAAAACTCATTTCGACATTATTTGAAAATGTCTGTGTCCCACCGACTCTTCGAATTGGTATGCCATTATACGTATCTGTTCCAGTATCATCTTTAATCATAGGAGAAATAGAGTAAGACTCATATCCTCTTACACTACCTATGCCACCCATATAAAACTTTTCTGCCAATGGTACGTACCCATTATCTATAATTGCATAATAACGTGCTTTATAACGAAAAATTGCATCAAAACCTATGTAGTCATCAAGTCCTATGTATTTGTTAAAAGTAGTCCGAGATTTTAAGAAATCTGCATTTCCTCCAAGACCTGATTTCTCAAAACTTTGTGAGAATGTAAAGCCTTCACGAGGGAGATAGTAATCATCTGTAGAGTCCCAATTCACACTCATCGTGACAGAACTTTTATTGTAGGCTTCAAATGTATCTGTTGAATATTGAGAAGCATTGAAATCACTCCCAAACTGATAGTCAGTTTTAGAGTATCCATACCCTAGGTAACCTGTAATATGACGAGAAAATCTATGCCCTGTACCGATAGAAACACCATCAGTTAAAGTTGTATAGTCATCATAGTCATAAACAGAGTGGTAAACAGAGAAGTTACCGCTAAAGTCACTGTCATTGAGTCTCGGATTTGAAATATTAAAAGAGTAACTTTGTGATGTCTCTGACTTCTCAGCTTTTACTCCGACATTGATACCTGAACCCCAGATGTTTCTGTCATTCACGCCGATGCTCAAAAGCAGTCCGCCATATGAACCATATCCACCACCAAGTTGGATATTACCCGTTGGTGCCTCTTTGACTTTTACAACCAGATCCATTGTATGGTTATCAATACGCTTCTCTTCTATCGTGTTGCTGTCAAAAAAGCCAAGACGTCCAAGTGCGTTACGTGAATCTTTTAAATCTGTTAAAGAGTACATATCTCCGGGCCCTAAATAGAGCTCACGTCGAATGATTCGGTCAAGCGTTCTCGTATTTCCAGAGATGAGAACATTTCTGATCTTTACTTTGTCTCCAGGCATAACTCTAAAAACTACTTCGACCGTTCTTTTCTTTTTATCTTTTTTCAAGTCAGGAACAACTTGAACAAAGGCATAACTCTTATCGGCTATGAGTGTCTTAATCTTCTCGGAATCTTCACGGAATTTTTTCACATTGAAGATATCACCCTTTTTCAAAGAGATAAGCTCCTTGATTTTTGCATCATCAATTACATGCTTTACCTGATAAATAGTCACTTTTCGAATAGTATACTGCTCACCTTCAGCAATCTGATAACTCATATCTGCCTTGTAGCTGTCAAAATTGACACGTACAAAAGGTGCATCAACTTTTGCATCAAGATAACCATGCTGCATATAAAGATCGCGAATTCTCAAGTTGTCATACTCTAAATCACGCAGAGACATTTTTCCGCTGTTTCTACCCCAGAACCATCCCATAAACTGATGCTCTTTATTTGCTATAACAGTGTTAAAATCATCCGGATCAAGTCCGTACACACCACTATAATCAATCTTCTCTATCGTAATCTCTTCACCCTCGTTGACAATAAAAGTTACTTTGACACTACCATTTTTCAGGTATGTTGTTTTTACTTCTACAACAGAGTCAATTTTTCCCTCTTGTGATATCGCTTCGATGATTCTTTTTTTAGCCGCTTCAATCTTTTTCTCATCATAAAGCGTCCCTTTTTTAATCTGAATCACAGACTCTTTCACATCATCATCATTCTCTTTCCAGCCTTTGAGTTTAACTTGAGAGATAATCGCTTTTTCTTTAAAATAAAATGTTAAATTGCCATCTGTAAATTCAGCCCAGATATCATTGAAGTAGCCCTGGTCAAAATATTTCTTAATCGCTGCATCAACCTGTTCAACATCGACATCATCACCTTTTTCAAAAGAGAGCATACGAAGAGCAACCGGCTTTGAGAGGTGCATCATTCCATCAAAATTGATTGATTTTACAATTTGGGCATAAAGAGTGCCTGTAAAAAAGATAAAAAAGAGTGATAAAAATATTTTCATTAAGATTCCATATGTAAAATTAGAAAAGATTTTACCCATTATGAGGTTAATGTTAAGTAAAATGAAACTGAAATTAGTGCATTTATAATGCAACTGTAACCAATAAATAGTCGCTCTTCAAAGAAGATTTCTTTCAATTTTTGCAATTATTTCACAAAAGAATGGCACTACAACAAACACTAAATTTAAATCAAAAATTATAATTTCTTTACAATTTATGCTACACTTTACTTATGAAAAGCATACTTATAGTAGAAGATGATAGAGATTTAAACTCAACTGTTGCAAAATTTTTAAAAATAAAATCCTTTCAATGTGAGAGTGCGTATGATGGAGAAGTGGCACTCTCAATGGTCTATGAAAACAGGTATGACCTAATACTTTTAGATGTCAAACTTCCTTCTATGGATGGTTTCAAAGTGGCTCAAGAGGTTCGATCTTTTTCAACGATTCCAATCATCTTTTTGACTTCACTTTCAAGTCAAGATGACATTGAAAAAGGTTTTCTCAAAGGAGGAGATGATTATCTTGTGAAACCATTTTCCCTGAATGAACTCTACTTGCGTATTAATGCTGTTTTAAAAAGAATGTACAAAAATGAGACACTAATCACTATATCCCCAAATATATATTTTAATTCAGATACAAATACATTATTTAAAAATGCAATAAGCATTCATTTAACACAAAAAGAGATGCAGCTTCTAAGCCTATTTCTACAAAATCCAAATAAGATTTTCAAACGAGAAGAGATATTTGAACACCTCTATGATTATAATGATGCACCAAGTACAGCTTCATTACGGGTTTTTATAAACACTTTGAGAAAGATTATCGGTAAAGAGAAGATTGAGACTATAAAAAACATTGGATATCGCTATGTTGGCTGAAAAAGAATCTTTTCGGCGATTTTTAGTTATTTATATACTCTCTACATTATTGCTTTTATCTATCGGAGCTTATTTATATTACAAAATGAGTTATCAATTTATAGTAAACAATGCAGTCACTCAAATGAAAAACAATATCAATATTTTTATAGAAACAAATCAAAGAACACACTTTTTACGAAACAACACAGAAGCAAAATATTTGGATTTTCCTATGGCAGTCTACATAGATAAAAAATATAATAGAGGAAATTTTACTCTAGAACATATTGATTTTTCAAAAGAGATTTTTCAAAAAAAACATAGAGTATATTATATACATAATGAACATAAAAGATGGGGAAACATATATTTTGTCACCTATAAAAATATTGGAGAAGATATTCAAATATTACTACAAAATATAATGATATTTTTTATATTAAGTCTGATTTTTATTGTTCTCATCTCTTTTATTCTTGGAAAAATATTTTTAAAGCCGATGAAAGAGAATATGGAATTGCTAGAGAGTTTCATTGTAGATTCTACACATGAGATTAACACACCAGTAAGTAATATTTTGATCAATATTGAACTCTCAAAAGAGTTATATCCTGAGTATTCCAATACTGAGGAGTGTAAAAAAATCCAAAGTTCTGCATTTAGAATCTCTAAAATATTTAAAGACCTTAGTTATATTAAACTCAATCATAAAGAGATAAAACATCATGAACATATAGCTGTCGATAAAGTTCTCAGAGATAGAATTGACTTTTTTCAAGCGTTTATAAAAAATAAAAATCTTTCATTGCAAAGTGAGATACAAGCACTTACAGTTCATATAGATAAAGAAGATTTGATTCGCATTATAGACAACCTACTCTCAAATGCCATAAAATATGCACCTGTTGATACACAGATTGGTATTAAATTATCAAACTGTTTAGAGATAGTAAATGATGGTAAAATTCATAACAAATACAGGGTTATGAAAAAGTTTATTCGTGAAAATAGTAATGAAGGTGGTTTTGGCATGGGGCTTTACATTGTAGATAAAATTACTAAGTATTATAAATTTGACTTTACTTTAGACATTTTAGAATCAAAAGTTCATGCTAAGATCTGTTTTAGCTAAAAAATATTTTTAATATACCATTAACATTAAGATGCAAAAATACTCCATATACAAACTAAGGACAAACAATGAAAACAAAACAAATAGTAGTACTTATTGGTACTCTAGGATTAGCTACATCTCTTTTTGCTTCAAAAGATGCTGAAAAAATATTTGATGCAAAATGTGCTATGTGTCATATTAAAACTATGCCAACAAATAAAACAAAGTTAATTGCCCCTCCATTAATGGGTGTGATGAGACATGTTAAAATGGCTTATCCAAAGAAAAAAGATGCTGTTGCTTTTATGGTTAATTATGTACAGAACCCAACAAAAGAAAAAGCAATTTGTATGCAGCAAAAAATTGCAAGATTTGGTTTAATGCCTTCACAAAAAGGGAACATCACTCCAAAAGAGCTAAAAGAGGTTTCTGAGTGGATGTTTGATAACTTTCCTCCTGCAAACTTTAGAGGGCGTGGTATGAAAAATGGTATGAGAAGTGGCAGTATGAGACATCGTCCAACTTTTTCCTCTTTTGATACTAATGGGGATGGAAAAATCACTCCAGATGAATTTACAGCATTTCAAAATGCTCGAATGCAAAGCAAAATGGGAAAAAAATGTCAAGGAATGCGTAAAAAAAGACGCCCATCATTTGCTTATTTTGATCTCAATAAAGATGGTGTTATTACAAAAGAGGAACTTCTAAAAGTAAGAGCAAAGAAACAAGAGGCAAGAGCTAAAGCCGGTTACCCAATGCGTAATGCAGCCAATGCGCCATCTTTTGAGTCTATAGATACGAATAGTGATGGAAAAATCACTCCAGATGAGTTTAATAGTCGTTTTAATTAAAAAAAAAGGTATTTTACTAAAGTCCTTATTTTTGACATTTAGGATTAATGTTAAGTAAATTTAGTATAATTTTGCAAATTAATAAAAAGAAATACTAAAGAGATAATATGAATGTAGCAATAATTGGATTGGGACTTATGGGTGGTTCTTTGGCTTTGAGTCTTAAAAAACTTGATTTCATAGATGAAATTGTCGGGCATGACCATAACGAGCAGCATCAAAAAGATGCACTTTCTCTGAATCTTGTAGAAAAGATTGTCTCTTTTGAAGAAGTGAAGCAGTGTGATGTTATCTTTTTAGCAATTCCTGTAAATGGTGTTATCGCTGCACTTCAAGATCTTACAGATGTAAGCAAAAACACCACAATCATCGACTTAGGCAGTACAAAAGCTAAAATCGTGGCTGCCGTGCCAAAAGAGATACGCAAGAACTTCGTTGCGGCACACCCTATGACAGGAACAGAAAACTTCGGCCCTCACGCAGCACTTGAGGGCCTTTATGATGGTAAAGTAGTTGTTCTGTGTGACTTAGAAGAGAGCGGTGAGCATCAAAGAGAAGTTGCGAAAAAAATCTTCAAAGCACTGAAGATGAAAAAGTACTTCATGAAGTCAAACGAGCATGACCGTCATGCAGCTTTTATTTCGCATATGCCTCACGCAGTCTCTTACGCAATTGCAAATACAGTTATGCGACAGGAACAAAAGAACAACATTTTAGCCCTTGCAGCCGGTGGATTTCGATCTATGAGCCGTCTTGCGAAATCATCCCCCTACATGTGGGAAGATATTTTCAGACAAAATAAAGAAAATCTGCTTGAAGCGATAGAACTTTTTGAAAAAGAGCTGGACTTCATGAAAGAGTGCATCAAAAATGATGAATGGGACAAAGTCCACAGTGAGATGGCTGAGGCAAACAAACTGCACGATATCCTAAACTAGGAGATATCGTACTTTTTAATTATCTCTTTTAAGAGTTTTTTGTCTATCTTCTCTTTTGTATCACCGTAAAAATTTCCTTCAAGAATATCAACTATCTTTTTGACATCTGCATCACTGTCTTTATAAGGAAGCAGTTTTAAAAGGAGTAGCTTTTCATCTTTCATATTGAAACTTTTCTCTTTTTTGGCCATTTTAAAAGGTTTGAAAAACATCAGTGCAATACCTACAATTAAACCAATTACAAAAGTCACAACAAGCCAGAGATAATTTACTGCTGTTGCACTTGTTGCAACATTGCCCTCTTGTGCTTTTTTAATTGTCAACTCCGGTGCTTCCTCTTTTTTAATGTTCAAGGAAGAACTCGCCTGTGCCGAACCCTTTACTTTAATATGAATCGGCTCTGTTTGTATCTGCTGTACCTGTTTTGTTTTGAGATTGTAAAAAGCGAGTTTAAAAGCGGGAATTGTAAAATCTTTATCTGATACAAAAGCAAGTTTTTGTGTCAATGTATCACCATGTATCTTTATTTTCTCGTCAAAAACATTCACACCATCAATATAAGGCTTAAAACTGCTAATATCTTCAAGGTTTCCATCACCTTTGACAGTCACTGTAACATTTACAGCTTCATTTGAAGTTATCTCAGTTTTATCAGCCTTTGCGCTGATTGTAAAATTACCAACTATTTTTGCACCGTTTGGCAGTGGCTTTGCATGAATTTTCAACTCATTTGAGTAGTAGTTTTTCCACTTCACCTGCGGCATAAATGAGCCCCACATATCACGCCTATTGACTCGTGATGCAATTCTGAGTTGTGCCGGTTTAATGGTAAGGTTTCCTTCTCTTTGGGCTGCAAGCGTATATGATGCCCGTGTGATTACATATTCGGGAGTCTCCTCACGTGTTGCCTGCGATTTATTTTTCACCCAAAAACCTTTGAAATCAGGCTCAATAAATTTAGAGTCTACTGCAGCAGCACGTCTATTTTGTTTTAGTTCCAGATGCAGTACAAAAGGCTCTCCTACATAAACATTCGATTTAGATGCTTTTAAAGAGACTACAAAATTTGCATTTTTATCTTGTGCTGCAGGTTTTACAAGAACTTTCACTTCATTTGATTTTTCTATTTTTCCATCAATTTGTACACTTACAGGTTGAATAACACAGCTTTTTTGCGGTGCAAACTCATACGAGAGTACATAACT
>JALVXQ010000067.1:0-1401 GCA_027038255.1 Sulfurimonas sp.
TTTGTATAAAGCAAATATAATTGCAGTGCTGTATTATCTAATCACTATGCTTTAAAAAGGCTGAAATCTATTTTATTTAATGGTTATTATATATCTTTTAGATAAAATAACACTCTTATTAAAATGAGGAAAAAAATTTCATGAAAAAAATATATATACTTCTTGCTTTACTCGCATTTGGAATGTTGTTTAATGGTTGTTCAAAAAATGTTGATGAGTATAATAAACCAGCTCTCTATTGGTATGGTAAAATTATAGACTCTATTGCAGATGGAAACTATGATAAGGCTGATGATTATTACTCATCTTTACAGGGTGAGCATATCGGTTCACCTCTTTTACCTGAGGCAACTATGATGATGGCAATAGCACATATGCACAATCAAGAGTATCTTTTAACTGAGCATTTTTTAAATGACTATATTAAGCTTTATGCAAATGAGAATGAGATAGAGTTCGCAGAGTATTTAAAGATTAAAGCAAAATATAGATCGTTGCCTCATCCTAGAAGAGATCAGGTTTTTATTCAAGAGGCTATTAAACAAGCTGAATCTTTTGAGAGAAATTATCCTCACTCTATGTACTATTCTTTGGTAGATACAATGCTTACTAGACTTTATCTTAGTAGAGCATCGTTTAACGAAACCATTGCAGGATTATATGATAGAGTAGATAAACCAAGAGCAGCGAAGTATTATAGAAATCGTGATGTTCAACCGTGGATAGTGTGGAAAAATGTTACACCAGCTAAAATTCCATGGTATAGAGAGTGGTTTGTGGGTGATGGCAAATCAAGTTGGTATGCTTTTTTAATTCCAAATGTAAAAAGTGTTGTTTCAAGAAACACAGTGAGTGATGAAAATATAACTAAGTAAAGGATGAAAATTTATGAAATTAAGTAACTATGGAGAATTTCCTGCTGATATTCCAGTAATAGCAGAAGATGAACTTTTTTTATATCCATTTATGATATCACCACTTTTTTTAGGTGATAAAGAGAATATAAACGCAGCTACAAAAGCCATAGATGAAAATTCATTGGTTATTGTTTGTGCAACAAAGTCAGGTCATGAGCAAGAGAGAGAATTTGATGCTTTATACGACACGGGCGTTGTAGGCTCCATAATGCGTAAAGTCTCTTTGCCTGATGGACGAGTAAAAGTTCTTTTTCAGGGTCTTGCTCGTGCAAAATCTCTCTATCAAGTTTCACAAAATCCACTTGTAGCACATGTTGATATAATTGAGCCTTTAGATATTGAGGCACACAAGGCAGATGCTATTTTAGAAGTAGTGCGAGAGAAGGTAAGAGAACTTTCCACTGTAAGTAACTATTTCCCACCTGATTTACTTAGAACCATAGAAGAAAATCATGATAATAATCGTATTATTGATCTGATTTGT
>JALVXQ010000067.1:1411-3692 GCA_027038255.1 Sulfurimonas sp.
TAAAAAAGAGCAGGCATATAAACTTTTTGTAGAGAGTGATACTGAAAAAAGATTTTTGGATTTGATTGATTATCTTATTGAAGAGATAGAAGCAAATAAATTGCAAAAAGAGATTCGTTCAAAAGTACATTCACATATTGAAGAGGTAAATAAAGAGTATTTTCTAAAAGAGCAGATGAAGCAGATTCAGCAAGAGCTTGGTGTTGATACCTCTCGTGATGAAGAGATAGAAGAGTATAAAAAACAACTTGAAGCAAAAAAAGAGAAGATGAATGAAGATGCTTATAAGGAGATTTCTAAGCAATTAGAGAGGTTTTCTCGTATGCACCCTGACTCTTCAGATGCTGCTATGACACAGACTTATCTTGATTGGGTTTTAGACATTCCATTTGGAGATTTAGCAAAAAAATCACTTAAAATTGATGTAGTACAAAAGCAACTTAACAAAGACCATTTTTCACTTGAAAAACCAAAAGAGCGTATTGTAGAGTATTTTGCAGTAAAAGAGTTGTTAGAACTTCGTGGTATTAATGCAAAAAAAAGTTCAGGAGCTATTTTATGTTTTTGGGGACCTCCAGGGATTGGAAAAACATCACTTGCTAATTCAATAGCAACAGCATTAAAACGACCTCTTGTACGAATTGCACTTGGTGGGCTTGAAGATGTAAATGAACTTCGTGGGCATCGTCGTACATATGTTGGAGCAATGCCAGGGCGTATTGCTCAAGGTTTGATTGATGCAAAAAAGATGAATCCTGTAATTGTTCTTGATGAGATAGATAAAATAACACGCTCACAAAGAGGGGATCCGACTGCTGCACTTTTAGAGATTTTAGATCCAGAACAAAACAGCGAATTTCGTGATTATTATCTTAATTTTGATTTAGATTTAAGTAATGTCATCTTTATTGCCACTGCTAATGATATTGGTAAAATTCCTGCACCTCTTCGTGATAGAATGGAGTTTATTACACTAAGTTCATATACTCCTCAGGAAAAATATGAGATAGCATATAGATATTTAATTCCACAAGAGTTAAAAAAACATGGATTAAAGAAGAGTGAGTTTAGCATATCTAAAATAGCTTTAAAAGAGTTAATACACTCATATACTCGTGAAGCAGGTGTAAGAAATTTACGAAGACGAATTGCAGAGATGTCTCGAAAAGTGGCTTTAGAAATACTGAAACATCCTGATGTAGATAGAGTATCTGTATCTATGAAAAATTTAAAAACATTTTTTGATAAGAGTGTTTTTGAGATTGAAAAGACAGATAAAATTCCAGTGATTGGTGTTGTAAATGGTTTGGCTTGGACTGCTGTTGGTGGTGATGTACTAAAAATTGAATCTATTCGCATTAAAGGTAAGGGAGTGCTTAAACTTACTGGTAGTTTAGGTGATGTTATGAAAGAGTCAGCTTATATTGCTATGAGTGTTGTAAAAACACTTATAGATAAAAGAGAGTTAAAAATTTCACAAGATAATATTCCTTTGACACTTAAAGAAAAAGAGGAGATTGTTGAGGTAGATCCGAGTGAAGTTTATAAGCGTTATGATTTACATATTCATGTTCCAGATGGAGCAACTCCAAAAGATGGACCAAGTGCAGGTATTGCTATGGTAAGTGTTATATCATCTATACTAAGTTCACAAAAAATTCGTTCAGAGATTGCTATGACAGGGGAGGTCTCTTTAAGTGGAGATGTCCTTCCTATCGGTGGATTAAAAGAGAAGCTCATTGCTGCTTATAAGGCTGAAATGACAAAAGTCTTAATTCCCGCAAAAAATTATGATAGAGATTTAGAAGATATTCCTAAAGAGGTGCTAGACGCTGTGGAAATTGTACCCGTAAAAAGGGTTGAAGAGGTTTTAAAACAAGTTCTTATTTAAAAGAACTTGTTTCTATATTTTTATTAGACGATTACTGTTGCCATCTTTTTCATTAGTTCATCATTTCTAATTGGTTTCATTAAGAAACTATTTGCACCTGATTCTAATGCTTCATTCTTTTTTGTTTCATCTGTTGTAAGTATAATGATTGGTAGTTGACGCAGATTATCATCTGCTCGTACAACTTTAAGCATCTCTATACCATTCATAATCGGCATAACAATATCTAAAAGAATAAGATCTATATCGTTACGAGCTTTAAGTTCTCCAATAGCGTCAGAACCATTTCGTGCTTCGATTACCTCTTTAACATGACCACTCTTTTTCAACATTGATTTTAAAAGTTTTAAGTTAATCATATCATCATCTACTGCTAAGACAACTAAATCA
>JALVXQ010000068.1 GCA_027038255.1 Sulfurimonas sp.
ACAAGTATGAAAATTGTACCAAATTGTATAGTTTTTAATTTTTTTGGTACAATCTTAAAGCTTATAGACAGAAGCTTTAAAGCAAAAAGCTTGCATCGATGAAGCAGTTTAAAAAAGAGATAAGCCTGTGAAACACTACATCATCGGTGATGTCCACGGACACTATGATACCCTTATGATCCTTGTAGAGAGACTTCCCAAAGATGCCAAGCTTATCTTCGTAGGTGACCTCATAGACAGAGGCCCAAAAAGTGCCGAGGTAGTGGAATTCGTGCGTGAAGGCGGGCATGGGTGTGTGATGGGGAACCATGAGGAGATGATGGTGCAGTATGGTACGATCTTTTCCAAGGTCTACCCTGAAAGTACTGCCCCAAATGTGTTGAATATCTGGTATGACAACGGAGGGGACGCAACACTATTTTCCTATGGTCTGCTTAAGTATGACATTAAAAAAGGGATGCAGTGTGTGGAGAATGAAACGGGCATACGCCAGTTTTTGGATGACATCGCATGGATGCAAACACTTCCGCTATATATAGAGCTCCCGCTTCTTACCAACGACAAGCCTGTCGTCATTACCCACGCCAGCTGCGCGGATGTCTGGCACCATCACAACAATCCCGATGGAGTGGAGACCTTCCGAGAGTATGCACTCTGGCACCGCAGACCGCCAAAGTATGAAAGCAGTATATTCAACATCTACGGGCACACTCCTGTTGAGTTTGGTGTAGAAATCGAGCAGGACTATGTCAATGTAGATACGGGATGTCATGCCAATGTCTATGGCTTTGGTGAGTTGAGCGCCTACTGCGTGGAGACCGGGGAGGTTCTCTCGGTTAACAGACGGCTGGAAGAGTTGAGAAGAGAGATGTAAAGTAGCAAGGTCACATCTTCTACTAGAGTGTATATGTACATAAGCATTTACATTTACAAAATAAAAAAAAATGCAAATAGGTCATTTTCGCATCCTTTGAGGGATCGTATTTTCCATCTTCGCTAATCAGGTTGCCTCTTGCTGCCCGTTGCATATCTCAAAGCAGGGTGACTTTATTCTCTCCAAGAAATACACAGTAGAGATTGGTGGCAAAGACAAGAGCTTCGATCAGATCAAAGATCTCCCGGACAGCTATGTTGCTGCAGACGGTATTATCATTGGCGCAGGCAATAAAATACCGCTATGGTTATTTGGATTTTTATACTGATAAATCAGCAGGTAAAGTTCGGCATATTTCTAACAGTCACTAAAGCGGTTCTTCTATTTGGTTAACATAATGTTTATTCTGTAAAAATGCTCTGTAGATTCTATCGTTTAAACGTTCGTCGTGCTTGTGTATTGTGAGAGAGGTCTTTCTTCTCATCTTCTACTACAGTACTTTTTATATCTTCTGAGGGTATATCCATTTTTTCGGCTTTTTCTTTCCATGTCTCTCTTCTAAATCTGATTGGATTGCCGTCATCATCAAATTCTACAGGATACTCTTCTCCTGTATATGCAAGTTTTTCAAGATATTCAACCTTAGCGTCGTAGTGTTCTCTTAATTGATGTTCATTCTCCTCCTTGAGGTTTTTATTTTGTTTTGTCAGCTTATCAATCTGAACTAAAAGATTTGCATTGTCTTGTATCTGTTGAACATAAGATTCATGTAAGTTATTAGACTCTTCTTGTATATTCTGTTTCTCTTTTTTCACCGAATCAATTTGCTGAGTAAGCAAGTCAGATTTTTTCTTCAGTGCATTGAGAGCATTGACTAGCTTGAGAATATCCTGATTATATTTAACTCGTAAAGCTTCTTGCTTCTTCATCAAAGCATCAATTTTGTTTTCATACTCTTCTCTTAGTCTCTCTTCCTCCTTTTTGGCTGCTCGGTACTGTCTGTGTTCCCGCCTTACTGCCGGATTTTTTTCAAGTGTTACCCCCAGCCTTTTTGCTTCCGACTCAACAGATACAACCCCTCGTGGCATACCAAGTGCTTCGGCCACAACAGTTTGCAGATAAGACATCATCTCACGATCATATACGACATGACCATCACGTTTAAATCTTCTTCGTACCTCTTTATTGATCTCTACTCTGTTTTGAGTTGACCATTTGGTTTTTTTCTTTATGGGTATAACCTTATTAGGATGGAACGGTGGATACAATCTTCTGTTTTTGGAAAAATCCCTTGTAACCTCCATCTCATACAGTCGGCGCAGAGGTTTGGATATATCTTTACGGTAGAGCTGCAATCCACTCTCGAGGTCTAATGTAAAAAAGACAAGATGTGCATGGTAGTTGTACAGTACGACTACCTCCCCTTCTCTATTTTTACCTACCGCACCTTCATCTTTATGGATTGCTATCTGAACACAAGTGAAGCCCGTAATTTTGCTGATTTTTTCTACCATTTTCTTGACATCATAAAGAGTATGATGTGCGTCAAGGTTGGCAACTGCTTCGATCAAGTAGGTCTTTGCTTGTAGTTTTTGCCCAAATTCTTTTTGATAATTGTTACTTGCTTGTGCATATAACTCTTTGATTTTTTTATTTGCCTCTGATGCAGAAAGGTCAAATTCGTTACCCAAACGATATTCCTCAGGGAGCAAATATCCCGCTTCAATAGCTTCCGTTCTATCATTGTGATTTAGTGCGCCCCTACGGCATTTTTTAAAGTTTATACTTGAACCGCGCATATTATACCTTTAATAGGGTGATAATGAGTATTATCACCCTTTTCATATATTCTTTTAATACTATCGAAATTTATATTACATACAGATATTCTTATCAGGTATCAAGACTAAGTGGCGTTGCATACGCAACTGCCAGAAAATACATAAACATCATTTAATGAAATAAAATACTTCTCCCTATTGCCCCAAGGGATGCCAATCTGACCATTCCGGTTTGGCATATGTCATTTTTTTTCTGACCGCTACGGTTCCCTGCAGTGTTTGCTGGTACCCTTTTTCGAGTCGTCGTACCGTTTTGTCTATCTGATCCTGAGTCAATACTGTCTTGTTGCGGCATTGTATCTCCACAGGATCGGCAGAGGTCATCTTGCAGTGCGGATACTCTTTAAGCACTGCCTCTGCCTGCGTATCTGGAGAGACAAGGTTCCATAGCCGTACTGTTGTATCCCACGATGCGCTGACAAGCGTTTTGTCTTTTTGTGTAAAAGCGATATGGTAGATTCTGTCTGTATGTCCCGTCAATGTCTGTTGCGGCACAGCTGTGCGGATATCCCAGATTTTGATCGTCATATCTTTCGATGCTGAGGCAAGATGCTTTCCGTCAGATGAGAGCGCAAGCGCATACACATTTTCTTTATGCCCCACAAAAAGCTTCATCTGCAGTGGCCGTCGTAAAACCCCTTTGGCATCATCGATCTTCCATTGGAAAATTTCACCGGCTGCCGTACAGGTATAGGCGACTTGTCCGGCGGCGTCATACACTATGTCGTACACTTTCGTATTGTGAGGAAGTACATAAAGTGGCACTGCACTGTTTTGGTGCATATCCCAAATATGAACGGCATTGTCTGATGCCGTACAGATGTATCGCTTTCCTATGAAACAGACATGATAAACATCGGATGTGTGTTTGGCTGAAAAAACAACAGGAAAATTTGGCTGCTGAAGATCATAAACATATACAAATCCATCCTGCGATCCTGAGGCAAGATAGTGTTCGGAAGCATCTGTT
>JALVXQ010000069.1 GCA_027038255.1 Sulfurimonas sp.
ACAGAATATACCCCGCAGAGTTATGCTGCACACCTTTTGGTTTTCCAGTTGAACCTGAAGTATAAAGTAAGAAAAGTGGATCTTCACTATCCATCACTTCCGGCTCACAATGCACCTCTTGTGTTTTAATGAGTTCATTGTAAGAGTAATCACGTCCACCTACCCACTCAACATCTTCACCGTTTCTCTCAACGACTAAAACTTTTTTAACAGGAGTATCGCCTTCAAGTGCTGCATCGACAACTGGCTTGAGCATATATGGCTTATCTTTTCTGTATGCTCCATCGGCAGTTAAAACAACTTTTGCATCTGCATCTTCAATTCTGTCACGCAAGGCTTCAGCAGAAAAACCACCAAAGACGATGGAGTGAATAGCACCGATTCTAGCACACGCCAGCATCGCATACGCAGCTTCAGGAATCATCGGCATATAGATAACAACACGGTCACCTTTTTTGACACCAAACTCTTTTTTAAGAAGATTGGCAAACCTGTTTACATTATAGTAAAGCTCCAAATAGGTAATAATCTGCTTATCACCTCTGTCACCCTCAAAGATAATCGCTGCCTTGTTTTTACGTGTATCTAAATGACGGTCGATGCACTGTGCAGCAACATTGAGTTTTCCACCTTCAAACCATTTTACAAAAGGATGATTTGACTCGTCCATCACCTTTGTAAACGGCTCTATCCAATCTAATTTCTCTTTGGCGGCATCACCCCAAAAACCTTCATAATCATTGATAGCTTTGTTTTGAAGTGCATAGTATTCATCCATACTTTTGATTCTTGCATTTTTTGCAAATTCCGGATTTGGTTGAAATATTTGTTTTGACATTTATCTGCCTTTATTTGAATTAATTACGAAAATTATATCTCAGGAAAATTTATCTTTCCTTGAAGATTTAGCTTGATTTTTATTTAAAGGAAGGCTATTTAGAAAAATCTACTATAATTTCAAAAAATTAAAATAAAAGGTTTTCAAATGTTTGGAAGAAATACAGAACTCAAAGAGTACAACTTAAGTGAAGATGAATTAGCAAAATTACAGTATGCGAAACTTGTAACAAGTAAAGGTGATATCTGGATAAAACTTTATCCTGAAGAGACTCCAAATACAGTGGCAAACTTTGCTCACTTGGCACAAAGCGGTTTTTATGACAATTTAAACTTTCACCGTGTAATTCCTGGTTTCATGGCACAAGGTGGCTGTCCTACCGGAACTGGTACAGGCGGACCTGACTGGGCTATTGCATGTGAGACAGACAAAAACACGCACAAACATGTAAAAGGTACACTTTCTATGGCTCACGCAGGCCCAAATACAGGTGGAAGCCAGTTCTTTATCTGTTTCGTTCCTTGTCCACACTTAGATGGTATGCATACTGTTTTTGGCGGCATTGAAGAAGATGACGCAGCAAGTTTTGCAGTTCTTGACTCTATTGAAGGTCAAGATGACATTAGTGCAATCGAAATTCACGAAAAACGCGACTAAGGCAAAGTAATTTTAGTTCATATCTGCTGCAGCGTTGATTCACACTTTTTTCTAGAAAAGCTCAAAGAGGATTATCCACAGGAGCAACTTACGGGCTTCTTCTATGACCCAAATATTCACCCTTATTCCGAGTATAAACTCCGTCTTTTAGATGTTGAACGCAGTTGTAAAAAGCTTGGAATTGAGCTTATCGAAGGCGAATATGATTATGAATCATGGCTCAAAGCTGTTCGGGGACTCGAGAAAGAGCCTGAAAAAGGTGCGCGCTGTGAAGTCTGTTTTGATAAGCGTTTTTTAACAAGCGCACAAAAAGCACTTGAACTCGGTGAAGATAAAATCACGACGACGCTGCTAGTCAGTCCGCTCAAATCGCAAGAGCAGCTTAAACGTGTCGGTGATGATTTTCATGCGAAACACGGCGTAGAGTTCATTGCAGTCGATTACAGAAGTGGTGGCGGTACGCAAGACCAAAGCCGTGTAACAAAAGAGGGGCAGCTCTACCGTCAAGATTACTGTGGATGCATCTACGGACTTACGATGCAACGCGAACAGCAGGACAAACTGATGGATGAAATGTTCTCTCCTATTTCAAATCAAATTCTTCCGGCTTCTATTGAAGAGAGGCTTGCACTCTACAGCTCACGCAACAGACTTGAAGATGAGGGCAAAGCCTACAAAATCATCCGCCAAAAATTCCTCAACTATAGACAGTTTTCTGTGAAACTTATCTCCGGGAAAAAAGATATCATAGCAGCCCATGCACTTATCTACTCAACACTTCCACGAAAACGCGCACAAGGTCGCATAGAGTTTGAGCTCAATGATGTACATTACTGCAACCGGGAAGAGGTAAAATTTGTAACACTTGCTTATTTCAATACATTTTTTTCTACAGAATATAAAAACATACAAGAGCTTATTTTTAATCCGCCAACTGTTGAAAAAGAACTGGATTTACGTGAGCATATCAGCGGAAATAACTACGATTTAAGTCCAATAATTATCGTCGAAGAGATACCAACAACAAAGCTCACGCTTCACATCGATGCCAAAACATATGAAGACACACGAGAAAAGCTAATGACTATCTAATAAAAATTTTGCTAAAATATCCAAAATTATTACTATTAAGGTTTTCAATATGCTTATGGATGTTATGGACATACAAAAAATTCTTCCACACCGCTACCCGTTTTTACTCGTAGACCGTGTTACTGCGCTTGCTCCGGGTGAGTCAATCACTGCTTACAAAAATGTTTCAATCTCTGAACCGGTCTTTGAGGGGCACTTTCCTGGTCATCCAATCTACCCGGGTGTTATGATACTTGAAGGTATGGCACAAGCCGGCGGCATACTTGCATTTAAAAGTATGACAGATGTGACTGAAGAAGAGATCCAAAATAAAGTTGTTTACTTCATGAGTATCGACAAAGCAAAATTTAGAAAGCCTGTAAAACCAGGTGACAAACTTGAGTATAAAATCTCAGTCATCAAAAACAAAGGTGCAATCTGGCTCTTAAAAGGGGAAGCATACGTTGACGGCAAGTTAACGAGTGAAGCGGAACTCAAAGCTATGATTGTTGATAAGTAAAGGCTGAATTTGTCAAAAATATCTGAATTAGCCGTTATTGAAGAGGGTGCAGTTATCGGAGAAAATGTTGAAATCGCTCCATTTTGTTTTATCTCAAGTGAAGCAACAATCGGCGATGGCACAAGCATTGCACAAAACAGCTGTATCTACGGCAAAACTACTATTGGAAAGAACAATAGAATCTTTTCACACTCCGTTATCGGATCGATTCCCCAAGATTTGAAATTTAATGGTGAGGATGTAGAACTTATCATTGGTGATGACAATACAATTAGAGAATTTACACTCTTTAATCCCGGTACAAAAGGCGGCGGTGGCAAGACTATCATAGGAAACCACAACCTTTTTATGGGCTATGTGCATCTTGGTCATGATGTTATCATCGGAAACCACTGTATCTTGGCAAATGCCGCAACACTTGCAGGGCATGTTGAGCTTGGTGATTATGTTGTTGTTGGTGGTATGACACCGATTCATCAGTTTGTTCACATTGGTGACTATGCAATGGTTGGAGGAGCGAGTGCTCTTGCACAAGATGTTCCGCCTTTTTGTA
>JALVXQ010000070.1 GCA_027038255.1 Sulfurimonas sp.
GATAAAATAATGGAAATATGGGATGATGAAGAGTTATTATTTATGTGTAATGAGAATTTTACAGTTAATTTATTAAATAAACGGTAGATAAGGGATTTTCTAGTTTTTAAATATCGCTTTGAAAGTCCGTATTTATGGGAGTTGTGGTGCGCAGAGGGGGAGTTGAACCCCCACACCCGAAGGCACAACGACCTCAACGTTGCGTGTCTACCATTCCACCACCTGCGCATATAAAGAGTGGTCTAAAATGTCCGACTCCAAAGAGTCGAACTGAGGTTTTAAAAGGTTTCCGGGTAATCGATTTTCTTACGAAAATATCGAAGACCCCTAATTCACTAAAAACTTCAAAAAATTGAAGTTTTCTTAACGTGAATTAGCCTAAGTATGGGTTAGCGTAAAGTGCGATTAACGCAATTACTAGTGCATAGATAACTTGTGCTTCGATCATTGCAAGAGCGATGAACATTGTAGTCATAAGTTTAGCACCTAAACCTGGGTTACGAGCAGTACCAGCGATAGTTGCAGCAGCAGTGCTACCCATACCGATAGCTCCACCAAGTGCAGCAGTACCAATTGCTAAACCAGCAGCTAGCATAGAGTATGCTTTAAGAGTTTGGTTTGCAACTTCACCATCGTTAGCGAATGCAGCAGCTGAAAGAGCCACTAAAAGAAAAAGAATTTTTTTCATTGTAAGTTCCTTAAAATTATTACAACTCGTTCGGATAGCGTAACCTCATCAAACAATGAAGCAACCGAAACATAAATGCCACGATTTCCCTACTAGAAATTGATAGCCGAATTATACACAGCCTTTTCTAAAAAAGTGCTGAGTTATTCTACTCCGCCATTCCCAAAGAGATTTTATTGCCTTTAAACTCAAGAATCTCTACTTTTAGTTTTTGCCCTTCATGCAAAACATCTTTGACATCATTTACACGCTCTTTAGAGATTTTAGAGATATGCAGCAGTCCGTCTGTTCCATCTGGAAGCTCTACAAAAGCACCAAAATCAACGATGCGTTTTACAACACCCTCATAAACAGAGCCGACTTCATACTTGATTTTCTCTTTTTTTGGTGCATTGACTATGCCGTGAATATGCTCTTTGGCACCGGCAACGCCCTCTTTATTTTTTCCGGTAATTTTTACTTTACCATCTTTTTTATCAATATCAATCGCAACTTCAAACTTCTCTATAATTTCACGAATCGTTTTACCGGCTTGACCGATAATTTCACCAATAAATCCCGGATCAATGTGAAAATGCTCTGTTGAAGGGAGTACTCCGTCATTAAATTCAATCTTACTCTCAGCATCAAGCATAATGTCAATAATATGTGCACGTCCCTCTTTTGCCTGATAGAGTGCCTCTTTTAATACATTTAAACTTATACCACCGAGTTTAATGTCCATCTGCATAGCAGTGATACCCTCTTTTGAACCTGTTACTTTAAAGTCCATATCACCATCATGATCTTCAAGTCCCATAATATCTGAAAGAATTGCATACTTCTCGCCCTCACTCACCATTCCCATGGCAATACCGGCTATTGTATCACTTGTCTCAATATCTGCTGCTTTGAGTGCCAAATAGCCGCCACACACTGTAGCCATAGAAGAAGAACCGTTTGATTCAAGTATCTCAGAAACAAGACGCACTGTCTCTCCTTCGAGATTTATAGTTGCTTCTAAAGCACGTTTAGCTAAATTTCCGTGACCGAGTTCCCGTCTTTTTGTACCCATAATCGGGCTTGCTTCTCCAACTGAAAAGCCTGGAAAATTGTAATGCACCATAAAATTTTCATTTTGCGTGCCTTCATCTGTGAGACTTTCAAACATCTGTGCATCTTTTGGTCCACCCATAGTAAGGACAACAAGAGCCTGTGTCTCTCCGCGTGTAAAGAGGCAGGATGCATGTGCAGCAGGCAGTACATTTGTATCAATACTAATTGGTCTTACTTCTGTTAAAGCACGTCCGTCAGCACGAACATTGTCATTTAATATTTGAGCCCGTACAAACTCTTTTTTAACAGATTCTATGGCATCTTTGAGCTCTAATTCAAGTTCAACATCTGCCCATTCGTCTTTAGAAGCAATAATATTTTTACGAAGCTCACGCAAGGCAGTTGAACGTTCTGATTTCGCCATTAATGCAACAGCATGCTCAATATCTGCGATATGATTCTTTTTAACATACGCTACCATTTCACTGTTTATCTGATGTGCTTTTAGATCTGAGGGTTTAATCTCTTTTTGGTAAGGACCAAAAGCCACTTCATATTCTACATTAGATGCAAAAAGCACTTTCTCTGTTTTATCAAGTACTTCTATCAGTTCATCTTCATTCAGAGCATTGGAGACATGCTGAGAGAGAACAACTGTTCCAATTGATGGATCCATAATCGGATCGAGTACTGGTTCGGGAATCTCTTCTACATCAATTTTTTCACTCCCGATTGCACGCATCTCAATCATCAAAAGTTCTTCTTTTGTTCCAGAAAGATAGAGATCAAGTGTAGAGTTTTTCAGCTGCGTGAGTGTTGGATTAAGCACTAACTCACCATCAACTTTAGCGGCACGTACAGCCGAGACGCTTCTGTTAATGTCAATATCTGACACATACAATGCTGCAGACGCTGCATTGAGTGCAAGAACTTGCATATCTGAATCAGCATCAGCAGAGAAAACCATAATAGTTATCTGTGTCGGATGTCCGAAACCCTCTGGAAAAAGCGGGCGTAAAGAACGATCAACAATACGGGAAGTCAATGTTTCAAAATCACTCGGTTTTGTCTCACGCTTGAAAAAACCGCCGGGAATTTTTCCCGCTGCATATGTTTTTTCTATATACTGCACTGTTAAAGGCAAAAAGTTGTCTTTGACAACTTCTGTCTCATCAATGACCACTGTTGCCAGTATGACAGTTTTACCTGACTTTATCCATGCACTACCGTTTGCCTGCTTAGCTACTGTACCAAAATTGTACTCTTCTACTCTGTTTTCTAACTCTAACTTTACATCATATTTCATCTGTTTTCCTTCAATAGACTTTTATCATAACTTAAACATATCTCAGCATTTTATAGAGAGTTTTAATCAAGGCAGATGTTCTTCAGCGTAACCGTAGTTACGGTGAAGGTTATCTAACGCAGAGTAAAACTCTCTATAAAATGCCCAAAGGGAGGGATAAAAAAAGCAAACTTGCACAAAACTTTTTCTCACCGTAGCTACGGCTACGCTTCAAAAAAGGTTTTGCACAATTTCATCTTTTTTTCTTCCCTCTGAGGTATCTTTAAGTTATGATAGAAGTCTAATTATTTTCTCAATCTCTTCATCATCAATTACTTCTAAATTTTTGTAATATAAATCTGTCTCTACATAATCATCAATGTCATATAAAAAGAAGATGTCATCTACAAAAGTCTCTAAAACTTCCAACACATCTTTGGGTAAAACCGGAACTGCAATGTAGACAGCTTTTGGCTTTTGTGCCAAAACAGTTTTTAAGGCTGTCATGAACTTTGTCCCAGTTTCACTGCCTTCATCGACTAACAAAACAACTTTGTTTTGCATCGAAGGGAAAGGCTGCCCTTTTCTGTATTGATATATATAGCTAAGTATATCCTC
>JALVXQ010000071.1 GCA_027038255.1 Sulfurimonas sp.
GCTGATTGTCTGAAATCTTCAGGATATGCGTTTCTCTTTCCTCCTCTTGGCATACAATTCTCCTTCTTTATTTTGTGTTATTTTAGTAGAATTTCTTTGTACCATATATTGTAGCCAGATCAATGTGCTGGCAGACAAACTCAAACTGCTTCTGGGCTCCAAAGTGATTTTTTCCATGCAGGACAGCAGTGGACAGCTACAGTCGGTTGCACTGCGCATCAAAGCCATCATACACACCACCAACATCATGCTTGACGACAGGGCGATCTACATTTCAAGACAGAAGCTCAACAAACTCCTCTCGCTTCCGCCAAAAAGTGCCACACAGATAGCGGTACTTGCAGGAGATACAGAGGTAAAAACACTACAGCAACATATCAAAAAGGCATTCCCCAAACTGGATGCAAAACGTTTTGCCGCACTCTATCCGCAGCTCAAACAGACACAGCAGTTGCTTGATGTATTTAATGAGATAAGTTTTGCCATCGTCATGACCGTTGTTTTTATCGGTATTCTCGGAGTGATGTATGTCTCAGTGCTTGACCGCATCCGTGAGTTTGGCATACTGCTTGGCATCGGATACGCCTACCGCTACATCCGCTTGCAGGTTTTTCTGGAAGCCTTGTTTCTGGCATTGGCAGGATTTGTACTGGGTTCGGTACTGGGGCTGCTCTTTTTGGTATATCTTAAGTACCATGGGCTTGATCTTTCGGTATTTTCGTCCGGCATGAGCATGTTTGGTCTTGACAGTACGATACATGCTGTCATAAAACCCGGCTATTTTGTGAGCACTTTCATTGCGATTGTGACCGCTTCGCTTCTTAGTATCTTTTTGCCGCTGAGAAAAATAAAACGACTCGATCCCATAGAAGTTATAAGGAGTATAGGATGATCAGACTTGTCAATGTGAACAAATATTTCTACAGAGGAGACCCGCGTGAAGTGCATGCGCTCAAAGATGTCAATCTGAGCATTCAAAGCGGTGAATTTACAGTCATCACAGGACCTTCGGGCTGCGGTAAAACAACGCTGCTAAACGCCATCGGTGTATTAGATAATGTCAGCGAAGGGGAGATATGGCTCGAAGACAGAGAGATAGCCCATCTGCCCGCCACACAGAAAACAGATATACGCCTCAACAGCATCGGCTTTGTTTTTCAGGCATACAACCTTGTGCCTGTACTGACAGTAGAAGAGAACATCGGATTTATCATGCGCCTACAGGGTTACAGCGATGAAGCCATACGCATACGTGTCAGAGAGGTTGCTTCTATCTTGCAGATAGACCAGAAGCTTGACTCCCTGCCAAACTTTCTCAGTGGCGGACAACAGCAGAGGGTTGCTGTAGCAAGGGCAGTTGCCTCTAAGCCCAAGATCATCCTCGCAGATGAACCTACAGCCAATCTGGACAGTAAAAATTCTACTGCGCTAATGGAGATGATGAAGGAGCTTAACCGAAAAGAGGGGATAACCATACTCTTCTCTTCGCATGATGAGTATGTGATGAAAAATGCAAGACGTACCATCTTGCTCAACGACGGTGCGGTGGTCTCCTCATGAGGTACATTATGTTGCTGTTTGCCTTTACTGCATCTGCTTTGGCACAAGAGTCCTTTCGGGCGGAGAATACAAATTTTACCATTTCGCAGGGCTCCTTCATCCCCGGTGAAGATGCACGCTACAGCTACAACTATGACCGACTTAGACTCTATTACGACTACAAAAAGGATGCGTACTTTTTTCATACAAGTGCAGACGCTGTGCATTATCTTGGGAGAGCATTTACACACTCGGAGACATTTGACTATCTTGAAGCGTTGCGGGCAGATACACCCATGCGCATACAAACAGCATTTCAACACTATAGCCGTGGTGCATCTGCGGCAAAACTCTACAGGCTTTACGGGGGCTATCAGGATGACCGCAACCGTATTGTTGCAGGTGTGCAGAACATTACGATGGGGGTCGGACACATCTGGACACCCAGTAACCTTTTTAACCCCAAAAACAGCTATGCCCTTGAGCCCGATGAGACATTTGGTGTCCTTGCGCTCTCCTATACGCGCTATATGGGCATGGCATCACAGGTTTATGGTGTAGTTAGCACCCGCAAAGACAACAGTGCCAAATATGCAGCAGGTATGCAGACCACCATAGCAACGGCTGAAATTGCACTCAACAGTATCTACTCCAACGATACCAAAATGTTAGGCTACACCATACAGGGCAACCTTGGCGACTCAGGTATAGCATGGCGCAGTGAGGGTGCTTTTATCCGGGGCAAACTTCGTACAGCAGACGGTGAGGCAGAAGAGTCAAACTTTTTCCAGGGGCTTGTAGGCGCAGACTACGGCTTTGCCCAGGGGCTTACCCTCAGCGTCGAGGCACTCTACAGTTCCAAAACATTTGACCTTGACACCTATGTGGCAAACATAAACAGTGAACTGACAAACAATCTCACCCTTTCACACTTCTACCTCGGCACCGAACTCTCGTATGATTTTACCCTCTATCTGTCCGGCAGTCTGCTTTACATTGAGAGCTTTAACAATGAAAACTCCCGCTTCATCGCACCCTCTTTAAGCTATATCATCAACGACAACAACACCCTGACACTCGGAGCCCAGCTCTACAGCGGAGCTAAGAAGAGTGAATTTGGAAGGTGGAAGAACAGTTACTTTTTGAAATATGTGCTGAGTTGGTAGAAAATAGATATTTTCTCATTCCACACACACTACACACTCACCATGGTAGCATGAAACAAAAAAGGGGTTTCATGCGACTGATACATGCAATACTTTTTATCTTGTCTCTGCTCTCTTTGCTTCATGCCGGCAGTTTTGAACGCAACGGCGTCACCGTAAAAAGCAACGGAAAGACCTATACAGTCAAACGTATCATTCCCGAAATCTGCCAAAAAATCCCTATCAACAACCATATGCTCTGGACGGGGAACTACGCCAGCAAAGAGGTGCCTGAAGCGTGCAAGTCAACCTATGTACATACCAAAGGCAAACTCCTGCCCATGCATCTTGACGAAGATCTTGAAACCTATGGTGAGCTTGAAGTACTTGCTACACTCAAAGAGATGCAGACCGATCCCAATCTCCTGCTTATAGACAGCCGCAATGAGGAGTGGTATGAGTACCGTACCATACCCGGTGCCATCAACATGCCGTTTCGCTACTTCAAATACCGTGACAACTATGAGTTCCATTTCGAATATGCTATGAAACACCTTGGTGTCACAAAGGACAAAGA
This sequence comes from Sulfurimonas sp., assembly GCA_027038255.1. GTDB lineage: Bacteria > Campylobacterota > Campylobacteria > Campylobacterales > Sulfurimonadaceae > Sulfurimonas. Next base: position 3,262 of record JALVXQ010000071.1, read on the forward strand.
GGGGGAGTATGATTTCAGCAAAGCCAAAACACTGGTACTCTTCTGCAACGGACCGTGGTGCAGCCAGTCGCCAAGTATGATATTTGCACTGTTGGAGGTTGGCTACCCGGCAGAAAAACTCAAATGGTACCGTGGGGGAATGCAGGACTGGCTGGGTGCGGGGATGACATCGACGAGGGAATAATACAGGTGCATGTCACCCCCCCCCAATTCAATCCGTGATGGTGATGCATGAGCCTTACAAAAAGAAAATACCTATCATCAACCCGAAAAACGGTACCATCGCAAGCATATAGACCACTTTTTGTGTCCTCAGCGCTTTCCAGACAC
>JALVXQ010000072.1 GCA_027038255.1 Sulfurimonas sp.
CAAATGCATTTGTATTAAGTCGCCAAAAGTTAAAAACTCTAAAACCAAAAAGAGATTTTGGAGAGGTTAGCCGTGGTGCATATATAGTTAAAAAGAGAGATGGTGCAACACTTACAATTATGGCAAGCGGTAGTGAGCTTATGCCATCACTAAATGCAGCTTGCTATTTAGACAAAATGGGTGTAAAAGCAAATGTAGTTTCTGTGCCATGTTTCGATTTGTTTGACGAACAAGACAAAGAGTACAAAGCACAAGTAATTGATTCTAATACAAAAGTACTAGCAGTAGAAGCAGCAAGAGGCTTAGAGTATTACAAATACGCAGACGATGTACTAGGAATGGAGAGTTTTGGAGCATCAGCACCAGCAAACCTACTATTTGAAAAATTTGGCTTTACAATCGGCAATATAAAAGCTAGAGCATGCGAGCTTTTAGGTGTAGAGAATAAGCTAGTAGAGATAAATGGGGCAGAGTATTAAGATACTCTTGCCTAGCCAGTGAAAGAATCTGAAACTCCACTCCTAAAGCAGTTAAGTTAAAGCTATCTACTCTTAATTTCATAAAACTCCACTACTGCTATTATGTATTTTAGCTACAGATGATTTTTGTTTCTTTATAATTTACTAAAGTTTTGTCATTATAAGAGAGTAGGTAGTGTTATTAGAGTATAATTAAATCTAATAAAACTGGAAGGTAAACATGCAAAATTTTCAACAAAAATTTAAAGAATTTATCTTAAACGATATTTTTTGGTTTGATAAAAGTGAGCTAAATTTTGGTATCTATAAAATTTTTAGACAAAAAGAGAAGCTAATTCGAGAAAAACTTGATGATATTGTTGTAAATATTGAAAATGAACTCTCATCTAGTAGCAAGAGTAAACTTGATGATTTAAGAGAAAAGCTTTATGATGTGTGTGTTCATAAATCAAAACCATTAGAGACAATAGAGCAGATTCAAAAAGCTATTGAAGATTACTGTCAAGATGATAAAGATGAACTATTAGTAATTTTAAAAGATGCACAAACAGAAAAGAGATACGACTCTACAAAGGTATATGAGTATCTTTACCAGTTTTTTAACTTATATTACGAAAAGGGTGATTTTGGCTATACCCCTAGAAGTTTTAGAACCTATAGCATCCCTTATGTTTACGAAGAGTACTTAAATGACCGAGCTGCTAAAAATGCTTGTGAGAGCTCTCACGCTATAGATTATCGTGGAGAGGAGACACTTTTTAGTTGGAAAACAAAAGATAGCTACTATATCAAATCAAATAAGTTTTTAAATAGTGTTACACTTAGCCTTGAATACAAAGGGCAAAACTATACTATAAATACCAACATCATCGAAAAAGATGAAAATATAAAAGATGACAAAAAGGTAAAACAGTATCGACTAGTATCTATAAAAAAAGAAGATAACACTATTACTCTAAACTTTAACATCTCTGACTTTGCAACACCAAAGCACACTATCTATCTGGCGATGTTAAGTGTGATAGAAGAGGATATTGATACACTAGACTATAATACTATTTTTGCAGATAAAAAGCTAAAAGAGTATTTTGAGACATTGCCATTTGAAGATAAGACAATAGAAACCTCACTGCTTGATGCAAACCAACAAAAACTGCAAAGCAGATTTAAAGAGCTAATAAAAGATGAAACTCTTAAAAAGTATCTTTTTAATAAAGATAAAACTATTTTCAAAAGTGAACTAGGTGGCGAAGAGGATAAGACTCAAATAAAATCTAAAGTTTCAAAACTGATGCTAAATAGAAAAGAGTATGTATCTAAAGTTTATACAAAAACAACTGCAAGAGTATTTTTAGGGCTTGATAAAAAAGAAAAATTTGAATTTGACGATAAAGGAGATTTAGAAAAGTTATATGAAAAAGATGATTTGCTTAACTTCTTTTATAGGCTAGATAGAGGTATAAACCTATTTTATGCAGGAGTAGATAGCGACTACTTTATACACAAAAATCTCAAACGATTTTTGAGTGTAGAGCTTGATAAGTTTATCAAAAACTATATCTTTGCCGATACCGATGCGATACTTCTTATGGATGAGAGTGCAAAAAAGATAGCAACATTTGCAAGAGTATTTAAAAATCAAGCAAATGTGTTTATAGAGCTTTTATCTTCGATAGAGGAGTCTCAAAAGTATATTTGGGAAAAGAGGAAGATGGTTAAATCTTCTAACTATATTATTAGCTCTAACAAGATAGAAGATGTAAATTTACTTGAAGTTGTGCTATCTAACGGTAAGCAGATTTGTGAGTGGGAAGATTTGGGCATTATAAAGAGAAACGAGAAACCAAATATTATAGAGCTTCAAAGTTACAGCTACCCAATAGATACAAAACATTTCGATGAACTGTTTAAGTATCAACTATTAAGCCAGTTTGAAGATATAGAAGCAGAGACCTCAGGGCTACTTATAAAGAGCGAAAACTATCAAGCCCTTAGATTTTTAGAGCCAAAATATACTGATAAAAAGGGTGATGGCAAGATAAAGTGTATCTATATAGACCCACCATACAATACGGGTAATGATGGCTTTGTCTATAAAGATAACTTCAAAAGTGCCTCTTGGCTTAGCATGATGAATGATAGACTTGAAGTTGCTAAGAGGTTGATGAGGGAAGATGGGGTTATATTTAATCAAATAGATTATAAAGAATTTGATTCGTTAAAAAAAGTTTTAGACTCTATTTATAGCAAAAATAACTTTATTCAATCAATCTCAGTCAAAACATCATCTCCAGCAGGTATTAAAACATTTAATCCTGGACCTATTGATGTTACAGAATATATATATTTCTATGGAAAAAATAAAAAAAACTTTAACTTTACAAAAGTATTTATTCCTAGTAATTATGATAAAAACTACAACTTGGTAATAACAAATTTTTCAGACAAACCAGAAGATTGGATACTTGAGTCAATAAATGAAGTAATTTATAAAAATTTAGGTATTGAGTTAGGGGCATCTTATCATAAATCTAACAAAAATGCAGAGGAAAAACTTGGTAAGTTTTGGATGTTAATAAGAGAACAAGAAAAAGCTGAGTATTGTTTACAAAACTCAGAATATATTGTTAGTATAAGAGACCCACAGAAGCCGACTGATAAATTAAAAAAATTATTAATTGAATCTAAAAAAAGTGGAAAAGTTCATGTATATAAAAAAGAAGATGGTACAGCAAGTTATGTTTATAAGGGTGGTATTTTATCATTTTACTCGAATAAAATAAAAGACATTTATGGGAAAAAAGTACCAACAGAAATATTGACAGATTTTTGGAGTGATATATCATGGGATGGTATTGCAAAAGAAGGAAATATTGAATTAAAGAATGGTAAGAAACCAGAGAAATTAATAGATAGAATCATACAAATATCAAATATGAGAAATCGTGATATTATTATTGACTTCTTTGGTGGTAGTGGAACAACAGCAGCGGTAGCTTATAAGATGAATAAAAAGTTTATTTCAGTTGAGATGAATGACTATTTTGAAACAAAAATGCTAAAAAGAATGAAATATACAATGTTTGGTA
>JALVXQ010000073.1 GCA_027038255.1 Sulfurimonas sp.
GTGTAAAATGTAAAGCACGAACACCGCGTGAAGAGATAGACGAGAAAAAATAGTCATGAAGATAGGTGTTCTTTCAGATACGCATTCTAAGGTCAAACGTGCAAAAACCGCTCTTGATTTTCTTATTGACAGCGATGCTGAGTTTATCATTCACGCAGGAGATATCGTAGAGCCTGAAATCTTGGAACTGCTGGCAAACTGTGGCAAAAAATACATCGCAGTCTATGGTAACAATGATGCCCATCTTGTGCACTATCATAATGAGTATAATCTCGTCCAAGAGCCTTACTACTTCAAACTCGCAGAGACAAAATTTAAGTTAATGCACCTCCCTTTTTATATGAACAGTGATGCGGAAGTTATCATCTTCGGTCATACCCATGCCTTCGAGATTGAATTTAAAGGCGCAACACTTTATCTGAATCCCGGTGAGGTCTGTGCAAGAAACAAGCCGCTCTCAGAGTGTGCCATGCTTGAAGTAAAATCAAACAAATTTATAGTAAACTACTATACAAGAAAACCAAAAAAAGAGTTCAAACTGCAAAAAAGTTATGAATTCAAAAGGCAACAACAGTGAGCGAAAAGATATTTTTGTGTTCCATCTGCAACATTAACAGTGGAACATGTAAAGAAGATTGTAAATTTTGTTCACAAAGCGTTCGCTATAAAGCGGACATTGACCGCTACAAACAAAAGCCCATAGAAGATATCCAAAAAGAGGCCGTTAGTGCCAGAGATAATGGTGCTTTAGGTTTTTGTCTTGTTACTGCAGATAAAGGCCTGAATGACAAAACTTTAGAGTTTGTCTGCAATGTAGCTAAAGCCGTGCAGGAAATTGCACCCGAACTGCGCCTTATCGCCTGTAACGGAACAGCAACACTAGAGCAACTGCTCACACTCAAAGCAGCTGGCATAAAAGCCTACAATCACAATCTTGAAACAAGTGAAGCTTTCTACCCAAAAATCTGTACAACACATCCATGGAGTGAACGTTACGAGACCTGCCAAAATGTTAATGCTGCAGGACTTGTCCTCATCACAGGAGGTATTTTTGGACTAGGTGAGAGTCAAGAAGATAGAGTCTCAATGCTTCAATCTTTAGCTTCACTCAATCCGACTTCCGTACCAATTAACTTTTATCATCATAATGAAGCTTTAGAATTAGAGCCAAATCCTCTCAATGTTGATGAAGCCCTCTCCCTTGTCAAGCTCACGCGAAAGATGCTTCCAACTGCTGAGCGTATTATGGTTGCCGGCGGACGTGAGTTGATGTTTGGCGAACGTCAAGATGAGATATTTGCTGCCGGTGCAAACTCCATAGTCATAGGCAACTATCTTACAACTTCGGGCAGGGCTATGAACAAAGACCTCGAGATGCTTCGCTCTCTTGGTCTTGACGTAGCCAAAAGTGTAGCAGGCTAAAATCATGACAGAGAGCTTAAGCGGTAACATTGTTCTTATTATTACAATATCGCTTATCATCATGTTTTCTCCTTTTATCGCAAAAAGCGTCAAACTGCCTACCACTCCCATCGAGATTATTTTAGGCTCATTACTTGGATATATCGGTTTTTTACATAACGAGCGTCTTTTTGACATTGTTGCAGAGCTTGGATTCCTCTACTTGATGTTCATTGCCGGAACAGAGATTAATCTCAAAAATGTACTCAAAACTCCAACGAACACTATGAAAAAAGTAGCCCTCTACCTTGTCTTTTTATACGCTTTTTCCATCGTATTTTCTATGCAGTTTCATCTTGGAAAAATCTTTATGGTACTTTTACCCCTTATATCTGTCGGGCTTGTGGCAACGCTCGCCAAGGAGTACGGTAAAACGCCGTGGATAACCCTCTCTATGACCGTTGGCGGTATTGGGGAGGTTGTGAGTATCGTGATTTTAACCATTACCTCAGCCGCATTGGAATCTGGCATCGGACTTGGGCTTTTTCAGACTATTATGGCACTCATTGCTTTTATCTTTTTTATGTTTCTTCTGTTTCGTGCGATGCAGTTACTCTTTTGGTGGTTTCCAAAAGTCTCACTCGCTCTGATGCCCCATGAAGACAATCAAGAGCAAGACATCCGTCTCTCTATGGGTATCTTCTTTTTACTTGTAGGCGCTATGCTCTATCTGCATCTTGAACTTGCTTTTGGTGCTTTCCTGGCTGGTATTTTCATCCCGACATTTTTTGAGCATAAACATGAACTGCCCGAAAAGCTTGCCTCTTTTGGATTTGGACTTTTGATTCCTATCTTTTTTATTCACATCGGAAGTTCTTTTGACCTTGATGCACTGCTCATTACCGGATTAATTGAAAAAGCCCTTCTTATTACTGTCGTTATGATTTTGATGCGGGTTTTGGCAGCTTTGGTCTTCATAAAAGATTTAGGTCTCATAGACTCTCTTCTTTTAGGTCTTTCACACTCTATGCCGCTTACCCTTCTTATTGCGATGGCAACCTTGGCATATTCAGCAAACTCCATCGACAAACTACACTATTATGCTTTCATTTTAGCCGCCCTTTTTCAAGTTATAGGTGTTATGATTATGATTAAACTTGTCAATGTTTACAAACTCAAAAATGAACAAAAGAGTCTTGCGTGAGCCGTTCGCTTCTGATTCAACTTGCCCATGACTCTATCAATGAAGTTTTTCAGGCTCAAAATCTTATAAAAAAAGCGTCTCTGCTCAGTGAGTATCCACTTCTTAATGAGTCTATACCTATGACACTAAAAATTTTTGTAGATGGGGAGTTGCATGGATATTATGAAGATTTGGCAACAAAAACATTGCTTGAAAACATCATCATCGGCACAAAAATCGCAGCCTTTGAAGATAAAAACTCAGAGCCGTTAACCCTCAGCGAATATCTTGAAGCAGAGATAGAAATCTCCCTGCAGACTCCCGAGGGAGTTATCTCGCACAGAGCCTAACACTTTCCTTGTATGCGGCATGCAATCGCATAGCCATGGTTGAGTCCGAGTGCAATACTTCCACCACTCTCCTGTGTAATGTCACCAGCGACATAAAGACCTTTGATATTTGTCTCATAATGTTCATCATGTACCGGTTTCCCATCTTCTTCTTTAATGCCTGAACTTGCCAAGAAAGCCGATGGTGTTGTCCCACCAATAGCATAGATAACTCTGTCATAAATTTCCGGTTCTATTTCAGAAAAAAGCACTTTTATTCTCCCATCTTCTGTCGCTTCAAGACCATCAATGTTCACACCTAAAATAGGACGCACTTCATTATGCATAATAGCATTGGCAATGTTTTGCTGATTGGTTGGGTTGGCACGGCGAAATGTTTCACGTCGGTAGCAAATCGCTGAATCATTGTTTTCACTTAGATCTACTGCATACTCTACAGCACTGTCTCCACCGCCAACAACCAAAATTTTCTCACCACTGCCACATTCGTCTGTAGTGTAATTCACTTTTTTACGAATTGCCGGCGGAATTTTGTAGCTTGGTTTGTTAGGCTTGCCCATACGTCCAATCGTCACGACAACATGTTTCGCTTTGATACTTTTACC
>JALVXQ010000074.1 GCA_027038255.1 Sulfurimonas sp.
ATTGATATTCACTGTTTACTCGTTTATTTATAACCGCATAATTGGAACAGATACGGCGCATCTTCTCATTATTACGCACAAGCTCTATCAGGTCAGCATTTGCGATAACTGACAAATTGGCATCAATCGGCTTTACGCTGAAGCTCCTTGATTTTGGAACGCGGTACGTTGGAAGTTTAGGGAATTCGCACTTTTGCGGCACGCACGGCACGGGCGCGGGCTGCCCGCAGCCGCTAAGTATGAAGATTGCCAAGATCAACGCTAATGTTATTTTCATTACTCTCTACCCCCTCTATGAACGATTCGATGCTCTCTTTTGGTTTGCTCATTAGGCACATGTTAAGCCTGTCGCCTGTGGATTTCAGTTCCGTTTCAAGCTGCTCTATTTTCGTGCCTTTTTCGCGCAGCGGCGCATAGTGCCACTTGTTCAGACTGTAGTACGCCGCGGCTGCACAGACGGCAAATACGCCAATGTATAGGTATTGTTTCAATCCAGGCATCTCCTGCCTCCTCCTCTTTTGATAAATCTGTCATCTTCAGTATTAATGACCGTACGGACAAGCGCAACGATGGCACCGGTAATGATTACAGCACCGGCAATGTCAGCCTTGCACATTGTATAACAATTAATCGCTACAGATACAGAAACAATGTAAATTGCAGTTGTGATGGAACGCCTCCAAGCATGTGTCACCACAAGCACAAACAGAAGGGCTACCGAAACCATGGGTAAAAGTATATGCATGTCTATCATCTTGCTTTCCTCCTCACTAAGCTGCTAAGCCAGTCAAACAGCGGCACGGTATACCAGCTCAGTGCGAAGCTTACAATCAGTGCCAGCGAATTGGACACTTTGCCAACATTTAGCGCAACAATGTTGCCGAGCAACCCCTCTGTAATGGTGAGGTACCAAAACGGGATAGCGAGCAACCCAAGCGCCGCGCCCTTGATGACTTCTGCGACGATCTCCTTCGCGCTGTATTCTTTTGAATGCGCACCAAAAACTTCATGCAGCACACCGAATGTTGACACGACAGCTCCAACAATGGCGAGGTATATATACGTATGATCCGTAAAGATCACCGCATCCGCCACTAAGCCCCCAGTGGCAACCATTACACCCCCTTTTATGGCAATGGAGGTAGCCATGTATCACCTTTAGTTTGTTTTTTTTTGCATAATTGAACGTTTATGATCTGTCTGTATTTAAAAGTGGCTTCCATGTAATCTTCATAGTTCATAATATCAAGCACCACAAAGTCATTACGTAATACCTCTTCTACCTTCGATGCTATTTGCACGCTTTGATCGTATGTATGTGCAAAAACATCGATCTGTACAATGTAAGCCGTATCAACTGGAAAAATACACGTAATGCTTTTAGTGTCAACTGTGCCAATGACACGATACACTATGCTGTTTCTCTTAGTGTCTTGGGGCATTATAAGTGGGTACACCCTGCCGCTAACCTCACTTACACCTGTGCTAAGTGATTTGAATATCTCTTTTCTCATTTGACACCTTCCTTTTCAAAGTATTCATTGAGTTTTTTACCTATAGCCTCATCTACCTTACCACCCATTAAAGCCCTAATTAAGCCCGGACGCATAAATGGAGTAGGGGGTATGAATTCAATACCAATTTTGGCTCTTTGTGCAGGTGAGGAGTTCCAAAAGAAACCAGTCTTGCCTGGCGCCATTGTGTGGCCGTATTGTGCATAGTCAGGGTGTCGTTTCAGTGTTGGTACCGTGTACGGATGTGCTGAAAGATTACGGTTTTTATATGTCCCAAATTCAACCCAAAAGGCAGGTTTACATTGCAAAGATTGAAAAAACTTAATCGCTTTCCTTGAACTTGCACTATTCAATCCCTCTTTTGCAACACTGTTTTTCAATAGATCATCTTTTTCATATCTACGCCCAAATCCGGAAACAATTGAAACTTTCACAGCGCCATTTTCCATCCTTCGCCTAACTGTTTTCACAGAGGGCTTTAAACAAGCAGGGGCTAATAACTTTATCTCTTTCGCTATTACTCTTGCACCCGCATTGGTTGCAGCGCGTGCGGCATTGTTACGCACCCTTTTAGGAAGTCTTTCGAGCTTTCTAAAAGCATCTTCAAACGACTTTTTATCAAGGTTGAGCGACATCATGTTCAAATACTTCCTTAACGTTAAATTGAAGTTGTACGTTTCTTTCAAGTACGTTTATAGGTGCACCTATCACTTCAAATTTACGGTTATTATAGCGTATCTGCATAGTGGCATCTATCGGTAAATAAATGTACCTTGTCAATATTTTATGTGTCTGTTCTGTGACTTCCATTTTATCATAGAAACCCTCTCTTCCCGTCAGTGGACGTATTTCAGCCCAACTATCTGCGATTTTGGAGTATTGTTTCAATGGCTCACCGTAATCATCAACGACTTCATCATATTTCCAAATTTCTATTTTATGACGTAATCTTCCGCCTTGCATCGTTTTTATCCTTTAAACCCGTGGCTTCCATACAGAAGGCAACGCGTAATTTACCCAGTCAGGTACTAACTTAGGCTCACCTATTCTAACAGCTTCGCGGTTTTCATACAAATGCGCGCCATATCTGAATATCAATGTCACTAAATTAGCACTCATATCGGCAGCATCTGAATAACCAACATCAAATGTAATTTCGTATCCGTAAGGCTTAGGGTAGATTATACCATGTGCATTGTCTATCGTGAATTCATTTGTCACATCAGTGCCATAAACGTTAACAATCTTGACATTCTTAATATCCCACTTTCCACAATACCACTTTGTGGCTTCATGGGAATATTCAATACCTTCAACTCCGACATATTCAACTTTATATGAAGTAAGGGCAATATCGTTGCCGCTTGCTGCTTCAATGGCTTCAATTGCACCTTGAAGGTATAATCTTATCATGTCATCTTCATCATCATGCAGGATTCTAAGATGATTTTTAAAAGGTTGAAACAATGAAGTAACGATGCTGCTTACATCTCTGTTAGTTGGTAAAAGTATCATTTCTCAAACTCCCCAAGCTTTGCTTTTAAAAATGTGATCTCATCTGCCAATTCCTGTATCACATCGTCATAATCAGCAGTAACAACGGTAGTGTCACCTTTTTCACCCCTCTTACCTTTCACTGCTTTCGCTAACAGTTTCCAACCCGAGGAAGGGATTTCCTGTGTAGGGTCATCTGTTTTAATCCAAGACGCATTATTGTGCATCACAATGTCGTTAAATTCATACTCTTTGTTTTCATCATACAAGCCTTTGTGTACCGGGGCTTTTGGTGAAGAGATAATGAGCTTATATGAAGCATTCGCACTGCATGGCTCTGATTTGTTATCATCGAGCAAATTCATATACAGGTTGTTTTTGTGCAGAATCATCTGCCCTTTTGCACTTGCGTTTCCATCGTACTGTTTCGCTGTCGGTATTTCCACCTTGATCGGGGCTTTAAGTTCTTTTTCAATCGTTGCGATCTTTTCCTCAAATACCTTATGAACTGCATTGATGTT
>JALVXQ010000075.1 GCA_027038255.1 Sulfurimonas sp.
AGATGCTGGAGCAGACTACATCGCTGAACTACATTGTTGTCAACTCTGAGCATGATGCTCTGATTTTGGAAAATTCTCTTATTAAACAGTTAAATCCAAAGTACAATATCCTGCTGCGTGATGACAAAACCTACCCCTACATCTACATCGACAACTCACAGAAGTATCCCCGTTTTGAGATTACTCGAAAGATTATAAAGAGTAACGACATCACTTATTACGGGCCTTACAGTGTCGGGGCACGTGATATACTCAACTCCATCTACGAGATAGCAAAACTGGTGCAGAAAAAAGGGTGTCTAAAGTCAAAAAAACTCTGCCTCTATCATCAAATAGAGAAATGTCTCGGGCCCTGTGAGCTGCCGATTTCACAAGAGCGTTACCATAAAGAGGTCACACTCGCGACAAAACTCATCAAAAATAAAAAGTTTCTGCTTCAAGAGCTGCAAAAGAAGATGGAGTTTTATGCCCAGGAGCTCCGCTTTGAAGAGGCAGCCGAACTGCGTGACAGAATGAATAAAATCAGCCGTTCTGAAATAAAGAGCGAAATCGATTTTGCCTCCAATGAAAACTTTGACATCTTTGCGGTCGAACATAATGAGAGTAGAGCCGTTGTTGTTAGAATCTTTATGCGTCACGGAAAAATCATCTCCTCCTCACATGACACCATCAACCTGCGTGAGGGATTTGACGCCAATGAGCTCTATTCCCGTGCCCTGCTTGATTTTTATAAAGATGAAAAACCACCTATTATCGCTCCTATTCTTATTGCACAGGAGTTTGAAGATTTAGAACTCATACAGAAGCATTTAAGCCATGTTTTTGAAAAAAAAGCAGCTATATCAGCACCAAAGAGAGGCAAGAAAAAAGATCTCATAGCCCTTGCACTCCTCAACGCAAAAGAGCTGCTTAAAAAAGAGAAGAAAACAAAAGATTTTAAAACCCTGCATGAGATTCAAGAGTTGTGCCAACTGGAAAAAACACCCTACCGAGTCGAAGTCTTTGACAACTCCCATATGGCGGGTGTTGCTACCGTAGGTGCTATGATTGTCTATGATAATGGCAGTTTTGATAAAAGCTCCTACCGCACATACCATTTGCAGGCAAAAGATGAGTATGCACAGATGAAAGAGACACTCTCACGCAGAGTGGAAAGCTTTGCAAAAAACCCGCCGCCTGACTTATGGATACTCGACGGCGGTGCCACCCTTTTAAAACTGGCTCTGGATATTTTAGAATCTTTCGGTGTTTCACTCGATGTCATTGCCATCTCCAAAGAAAAAATAGATGCCAAAGCACATCGGGCAAAGGGAAAAGCAAAAGACATTATCTACACAAAAAATGATGTTTTTCGCCTCAAAGAGAGTGACAAAAGATTGCAATGGACACAAAACTTACGAGATGAAGCACATCGTTTGGCCATTAGCTTTCATAAAAAGACAAAACTCAAGCTCGATCAGGAGAGTAAACTCTTAAGTTTACATGGAATTTCAGCAGCAAAAGTACAAAAACTACTCAATCACTTTGGAACCTTTGAAGCATTAAAAAAGTTAACAACTGAGGAAATTAGTACTGTTTTGAATGAAAAAGATGCAAAAACTATCAAAAAATTTTATAAATAAGTTTTTTTTTCACTCCTTTATGATATATTTGTGACAATTTTAGTTATCTCATTAACTTATAAGGTTTTTTAATGAATACAGTTACCCCTATAGATGAAGAGTATTTTTTTGAGGGCTCGGCCATCATCAGTCAAACAGATTTAAAAGGTACCATCACGTATGCAAACAGAGCTTTTAGTGAAGTTTCAGGATACAGTGTCGAAGAGCTCATTGGTAAACCACACAACATATTAAGGCATCCAGATATGCCAAAGGTAGTGTTTGAGAAGATGTGGAGTACAATTCAAAGCGGTCAGGCATGGAATGGTCTTGTTAAAAACCTGAGAAAAGACGGCAGATATTACTGGGTGGACACAGAGATGCTTCCAGTTAGAGATAACGATGAAAAGATTACAGGCTACATAGCAGCGAGAAAAGCAGCCTCACGTAAAGATATTCAAGAGAATGAAGAGACGTACAAACGCATGCTCGAAACACAAGATTAAGAAGGTAGAAATATGCTAATTTATAATTTTCAAAAAGAATTTTTAGGAATTGATGAGAAAGATTTAAAAACTTTAGGTTTTAACTCTCTTTCAGAACTCAGAGCAGAAGTAACAGATTTTGCTGATCTGTTTGTAAAAACACCCGGTTATGTACATAATTTTCAACATGTACACTGGATTGACTTTATTAATTATGCGGATGTCTCCGAGGAGTCAAAAGTTCTCATTAATGTAAATGCAAAAACTTTCAAAGCAACACTTGCAGTTGCTCCAATATTTTTAATTGACAATCCTGCTTCCCCTGCGTACATGATTCATCTTAATAATCTTCGTCCTCTCTCAAAAAGTGAAAATGAGAATATCTCAAGTGATGTCCTTGACAGAGAACTTCCAAAAGTAGAGCCACAGGAAGCAAAGGTTTTCACACCAGCACCAGAAGTGGCACCAGTAAAACATGATGCATATGATGAAGCACCGCAACCAAAAACTCAAGAGCCACAAGTTCAAGAGAGCATTGAAATACCTCTTGAAGAGGAACCTTTAGAAATATATGAAGAGCAGACAATACCAGTAGAAGCAGCACCACAAGATATGCTTGATGTAGGCGCTCTTTCTCTTGATGTATTTGAAGAAGAGAGTGCTCCCGAGCCAGTTGTTCCTACAGCAGTAACACCAACCCCTGCAGCTAAAAAAGTTATCAAAAAAGAAGTTGTGCAAGAGGAGTGGGATAACGGCTATCAATACGATCCACACATTGCATCCAAAGAGCTTGGGCTTCCCCTTGACCTTATCGAAGAGTTTATTCAAGATTTTATTGCGCAAGCCAAAGAGTTTCAACCAGATATTTACAGTTCCATTGATGAAGGGGATGTAGATAATGTCAAAATTCTTTCCCATAAACTCAAAGGTGTTGCAGCAAATCTTCGCATAGAAGATGCACATGAAGTACTATCTGCAGTGAGTGCAACAAGTGATATGGATTTGATTCATGAGAATCTTAACACTTTTTATAAAATCATTGCAAAACTGGCAGGTGAACCTGTTGAAAAAGTCATTATCACAGAAGACGAGGCTCCAGAAGAAGAGCCTATCACACTTGACTTTAAAGATGATGACAATGCAATAAGCATAGCTGTTGAGGATGAAGAAGAGGAAGAGAGTATCGATATTTTCGATATTGAAGATGAAGATGTTCCTGAAAAAATTGAAATGCCGGAACTTGCTGATGATGATTTTCTCATAATTGGCTCAGATGACAACGAAGAAAAAGCTCTAGAGGAAGAAGAAGAGATACACTTTTCAAAAGCCCAGGCAGCACAAGAGATAGGCATTGATGAGACAAGTTTTAATGAACTTTTTGAAGATTTTATAGGTGAAAGTCATACAATACTTCAAAAAATAGATAATGCTATTGCAAATGAT
>JALVXQ010000076.1 GCA_027038255.1 Sulfurimonas sp.
TGGATTTAACTGTTTAATAAGAGAATTTTCCAAAATCAGAGCATCATGCTCAGAGTTGACAACAATGTAGTTCAGCGATGTAGTCTGCTCCAGCATCTTTGTAATTCTTGTGGAGAGGTTTGGATTTGGTCTGAGATGCGGTGTAAAGAGCCAGTAACTTTTGACACGGTTGGTCAGGTTTTTTGCCTTGCCGATGTAAAGCAGGCGGCCGTTTTTGTCAAAATACTGGTAAATTCCGGCAGATTCCGGAAGTTGGGCAATTGTCTCTTTAAGATTCATGTTTGGCTTTAATAATATCTCGAATGGAGTTTAAAAGTGCCTGCAATTTTTCATCTTTTGTATGGATTTCAAACGTGCCTGCGGCTCTTTCCGGGTAGGTTTGGGGTTTATATGTGTCGTCAGAGATTCTTTTTATGCTGGGTGAATGGGTGACAAAAGCTTTGATATCTGTGATATTTAACTCTTTACACTCTTTGGGTTGCACAAACTTTAAAGCACTTTTAATGCTTTGTATATTATTATCAAACTCTTGTTTAGCACCTGGATGATTAAGAACAAAAAAAAGTGTATCGTTTTTTATATAGGCAAACTTAATCATTCTTTGCAGGGGCAAACTAAAACTAAGTCGTATTTTATCTATACACTTAAAACGAGATAATTTAGAAAATTGAGGTCTGTTTTGAATAGAATGAATAATATCATGAGCGCTTTTCATATAGCAATTATAACAAGCTTTTTGTTAAGTCTTTCTGCATGCGGTTATAAAGCACCGCCATATTATCAAGAAGCTGCGCCAAAAGGTGACAAGAATGTTGAGTTCCACTACAAAGATAAAAGTTTTGAGAACAATGAAACAAATGCGAGTTGTCAGTAATGTATCATTATGATGTCATCATTGTAGGTGCAGGTGTTGCAGGATTATACGCTGCGATGAAACTCCCGCACGATAAAAAGGTACTGCTGATTAATAAACGCCAGACCTTTAAATGTAACACTTTTTATGCACAGGGTGGTGTGGCGCTTGCTCGTGATGCAGCAGATATTCCATCACACATACAAGATACGCTTGCTGCAGGAGATGGTTTGTGCGACACGGATGCTGTCGAACTTTTAAGTGAACACTCCCGTGAGGCTATTGATGATTTGATAGAAAATGGTTTTGAGTTTGATAGAGATGATGAGGACAATTTGCTCTACACCAAAGAGGCCGCACATTCGTGTGAGCGTATCTTACATGCAGGGGGCGATGCTACAGGACGCTATCTGCACCATTTTTTGCTTGCACATAACCCTCACGCGATGCTTAGTGATGCCCGTGTAGTTGACCTGCTCATAGAAGATGGCGCGTGCTATGGTGTTACAGTACTTGATCATCGTAAAAGTTATAATCTCTATGCCAAAGAGGTCATAATCGCAAGCGGCGGGGTCGGTTCACTCTATGAGTACCATACAAATGCGCCGTGCATTAGTGCGGATATGCAGGGTCTTTGTATGCTCAAGGGCATTGCTCTTGAGAGAATGGAGATGCTGCAGTTTCATCCGACTGTTTTTGTCAACGCTAGCGGTGCACAGAAGATGCTTTTAACGGAAGCTTTGCGAGGAGAGGGAGCCACTATTGAAGATGAAAACGGCAAACGTTTTTTATTTGATTATGATGCAAGAGGGGAGTTGGCTTCCCGTGACATAGTCTCTAAATCTATTTTTAAATATAAGAAAAAAAGTGGTCTACAGGTCTATTTGAACCTTGAAAATTTTGAGGAAGAATATTTCCAACACAGATTTCCAAATATCTATAAAAATTTACGTGCATTGGGCTATAAAGTGCCAAAAGAGAGAGTACCTATTTCGCCAGCATTTCATTATGCCATTGGAGGCATAAAAACAGACCTGCATGCACGCGTGCCCAATGTGGAAAATCTCTATGCAATTGGGGAAGTGGCCTCAACACGAGTTCATGGTGCCAACAGACTTGCGTCAAATTCCCTTTTAGAAGGCTTGGTCTTTGCAAAAGTTGCAGTAGATGATATTTTGAGTAATAAGAGAGAAAAAAAACAGAAAGAATTTCCTGTAAGTGATGAGGTGATGAGTTATAAAGATGACAAAGCGAAAAAAAATCAGCTTCGTCATATAATGTGGGAAAATGTGTCAATAATTCGGACAAAAAGTGGATTAAATGATGCTTTGGAGATGATTAATGCTCTTTTAAATGAAAAAATTGGTAAACTACTAAAATTTCGTTTGCTCACGGCAAGAGAGATAGTTATATCGGCATTAAACAGAAGTGAATCAATAGGGGTTCACACAATACAAGAGGAGAATTAATGGAACATGAAGCGATAAATCTTGCTACAACATGGGTAGGGTGGTTAAGTTTAGCTGTCTTTGTTATAGCATACTATTTTATAGCAACAGAAGAGAAATATGAAATAAATAAAGCAAAACCGGCACTTTTTGCCGGTACGTTTATGTTTATGCTTGTAGGTGTTTATTATGCAATCAATGGACTCAACCCTGACCCTTTGCATGATGAATTAGAACGTCTAATATTAGAAATCTCAGAGATTTTCTTCTTCTTACTTGTCGCGATGACATTTATAGAGACTCTTTTAGAGCGTGGTGTTTTTGACTTGATGAAGTATAAACTTGTTTCAAAAGGCTACAGCTATAAAAAGCTCTTTTGGCTGACAGGATTTTTGGCATTTTTTATCTCTCCTGTTGCTGACAACTTGACAACGGCACTTATCTTATCGACAGTTCTTTTCACTATTGATAAGAAAAATATCTCCTTTTTGGTTCCAGGTGCAATCAACATTGTCGTTGCTGCAAATGCCGGTGGTGCATGGTCACCATTTGGTGATATCACAACACTTATGGCATGGACTGCCGAGAAAGGTGCATTTGTTGACTTTCTTTATCTTTTCCCTGCTTCATTTTTAGGTTGGATAGTTACAGCGTTTTTACTCAGTATGTCAGTTCCAAAAGGAGAGCCTGCTTTTGATGCTGCAACTGAGAAAAAGCCTGAAGTACTTGATGGTGGTATGACAGTTGCATATTTAGGTGTGCTTACTATTGTTATCGCGGTTCTTGGGCATACATTTTTCCATTTCCCTGCTATGTGGGGTATGATGTTTGGTATGGCTATACTTAAACTCTATGCTTTCCAACTCAAACGAAAAGGGAAAAACAGTTTCAATATCTATGTAAACATGGAAAAAGTTGAAAATGATACGCTTCTTTTCTTCTTCGGTATTCTTTCTGCTGTCGGTGCATTGCACTTTTTAGGCTTTTTGGAATATGTACACGAAGTCTACGGTATGGTTGGCTCAACCGCAGCGAATGTCGGTGTTGGTTTCCTCTCTGCAGTGGTAGATAATGTACCTGTTATGTCAGCAATCTTAAAAGCATCTCCAAATATGGATATTGCGCAGTGGATGCTTGTTACAATGACTGCAGGTATTGGTGGAAGTCTGATCTCTTTTGGTTCAGCTGCCGGTGTAGGTGTTATGGGTAAACTCCGTGGT
>JALVXQ010000077.1 GCA_027038255.1 Sulfurimonas sp.
ATCCGACTCTCCGGAGGGCAGAGACAGCGCCTCAGTATTGCACGTATGATTATCGCCAACCCAAGCATTGCCATCTTCGATGAGTCCACCTCTGCACTCGATGTTCATACCGAAGCAAAACTCTTTGTAGCCCTGGAACCGGTTTTGCGGGAAAAAACGGTCATCACCATCGCACATCGCCTCAGTACTGTCAAAAATGCCGACATGATTTATGTTTTAAATGAGGGTGAAATAGTCCAGAGAGGCACACACAAAGCCCTCGAAGAGGAAGAGGGACACTACCGGGAATTTATCAAAGAGCAGCTACTGTGATGCAAAAAACTCTTTTAAAATGGTACGAAGCAAACGGCCGTCACGAGCTTCCATGGAGAAATACAACAGATATCTACCGCATCTACCTCAGTGAGATAATGCTGCAGCAGACGCAGGTCAACCGTGTACGCGATGAGTATTATCCGCAATTCTTGGCAAAGTTCCCCACTCTCAAAAGTCTTGGCGAAGCACCACTTGAAGAGGTACTCTCTGCGTGGAGCGGTCTGGGATATTATTCACGCGCGCGTAATCTTCACAAAACTGCACAGCTCACGCAAGGCAAGCTGCCAAGTGAGTACAAAGAGCTGCTCAAACTGCCCGGAATTGGAAGCTACACGGCGAGTGCCATCTGCTCCTTTGGACACCATCAAGGCATCACCGTCGTTGACACTAACATTGCCCGCGTCATCAAACGTTTTTATGCCCTGCTTGATGCCAATGCAAAAAATATAGATACTCACGCAGCACAACTGCTCAACCATAAAGAGTCACGCGCACATAACTTAGCCCTTATGGACTTAGGCTCACTTCTCTGCCTGCCCAAAAATCCAAAATGTGACATTTGTCCTCTGCGTGAGCAGTGTCGAGGAAAAGAGGAGCCCGAGCTTTACACACAGACAAAAAAGACAAAGTATGAGTCTCTTGAACTTTTTTACGGTATCTGTATACGCGACAACAAAATTGCCCTCACGCAGACAGAAGGCTCTATGTACAAAGGGATGCTGGAGCTGCCAAGCGTAGAGCCGATTGAAGAGGATTTTTTACGCAGTTTCAAACACTCCTACACCAAATACAGACTCACAGTCAACCTCTACCATCTTGAAGAGATAGAGAAAGAGTGTATTTGGATAGACCTTAATGAGCTACACAAGGCGCCTATCTCGTCTCTTGTCAAAAAAGCCTTGCAACCTCTATGCTAAATCAGGAATCTTTTCACTACGAATTTTTTCAATCGCTTCGACATCTTTTATTTTTTCTTCAAGTTTTTGACTAATATCTTGCATAATAGCAGCCTCTTCTTTTGCTTGCTTCAATGCTTCTGATTTTAAACTGTTAATTTTGTTCAGTGCCTCATCAATATTTTTAAATGCCTCTTTAAGTGCCGCAATACTTACAGTTGATTGTCCTGCTTGTGCATAAACTTCTGTGCCTTGATGATTCATACGTTTTGCATTACCTACAATTAAATTATTCGTAGCTGCTTTCGTCTGTTCAATTGCATTTAGTACATTTTTCTGATTTTCTAAAGCAACTAAAAGACTTACTCCAACTTCTAAAGCTCTCTTAGTAACAACTTTTACATTGGCAATATTATCAATCAGTTCCCAATTTGTGTTGATGATAAAATCATTCGCCAAGAATCCTTCCTGTGTAACTAAAAGAATCTCATAAATACTACGGACTTTTTTTTGTAAGTTCAGCACTAAATTATTTACATAAAACTCTTTTGCACTCTCATCCAAAATAGAAATATTTTCTTCGATAGCATTAATTACTTGCTGCATAATCAGGGCTTTCTTTTGTAACTCTATCGCTGCGGCTTTATATCTTTGTTTATCATATTTCAAAACAGTATTATTCTCACGTAAAAGATTTTCACCTTCATCAAGATTTTGTATGATTTCTTCAATAAGTGATGACGCACTTTTAAATTTTTTTAGATACTTATTAATAGGCTTTCCAATAAATGGAATATAGGAAAAAAAGCTATTTGCATTAAAATTATATTTATTTGGATCTACATTAGAAATTTCAGTGCTTAATTGAATCAATGTATTTGCAATATCATTTGAATCTGTGTCATCAATTGATTCCATATCCGCTATCTTTGTTCCCAATAATTTCGAAGAGTTTTCCAATGACTCAATATCATCAAGTGTTAATTCCTCTAAAATTTCACGGATTTCGCTTCTATCTTTATCGGCAAATAAATCTAAAAACTCTTTAGCTTTTTGTTTAATCTGCTTCTTTTCTTCTTCCGTCAAGTTTGTATCAAAAACGCTTATCTCAGGGATAATCGCTAATTCATTTTCTTCCGACAAAAGAGTTGTATAGACTTTTTCAAGACTTTCTTGTTTCTTCATATTTATTCCTTAATGAGATTTTATGGCTTTGAGTATATGCATAGAATGTTCAAATTCACTTAAAATATTCTCAACTTCTTTGTCATTATTTCGCTTATTCATCAACTCTTTAATAAAATCGTTCAATTGATTTTCAATAGCTCTATTTTGCTCAATATTTTTTTCAATTTTGTCTTTATAGAACGTTTCATTATTATTCAGTGATATCGCTTTTTCCAACTGTTTATTCATGATTAAATTGTCTATATATAGACCTAAGGAACTATTTATAAGCTTAATAACTCGCATAGTCAACAAACTTTTTGTATGAAAATTTTCTTTCATAAATTCTGAAATTAGCTGAATCTTTTTAAAAATATTATTACCCTCTTCAAGCTTATATTCATTGCTAATTTGAGCTGACAAGAGGGTAAATTTCTCTTTTTCTCTTTGGAATGCATAAAGAGATTTGTGTTTTTTAAAACTTAAGAAAAAAAGGACAAGCCAAAGAAAGCCTAATCCAAGTAAAGTCGTGAATAATTTCTCTTCAAAAGTTGAAAAATCTAAAAAATATAAAGCAAGCATATAACTATATACTGAAGCTATTGCAAGTAAACCAGAATAGAATAACAACTGCTGCTTTCTGAAAAAATAGACAACCAAATCAAGCATTTACACAATCCATCCAATTTTTTGTTACATTTTAACATAAATTTTCCTATTTCGTAATTTTTCCTTGATAATTAGAGGAATAATGCTAAAATTTTAGAAATCACTTTTACAGAGGGATAATGAACAAAAAACAATTTGATCCCAATAAGAAATTTACGATGCAAGCGGTCGTTTTATTGTTCTTGACAATCTTGGGTACTACACTTATTTTTAACTATTTCCAGAAAGCATCTGTTTCTAAATTTAAGCAAAATGAAACAAATCTAAAAATTTTTAAAAAAACCCAATGGGGATACAATTTTTCAAAAAAACTCGGGGAAAAAATATCATCAGTTGTTAATAATATAGTAACCACAGAAAATGGTTATTTGCTAATGGGAACATATGGAAAAAATATTGGTAATGAAATTGGTAATGAAACAGTTTTTCTTATAGAGACAGACCCACAAGGAAATATCTTATGGCGTAAAAATCTATTTAATAGCGAAGAAAAAAAAGAGAGCAACGTAATAATATTGCCAAACTCTTATATTGTCAGTTTTCATGGAACAAAATTAGACTTTATCAGTGATACATCCGAAGAATATGGTAAAGTGTTTATCATTGATAAAAAATCAAAAAAAATAATCAACAAAAAAAATATATTTTTTACAACTTTATTGAAAAAAGAAGATGGTTATCTTGCAACCGATAATCATCATAATATCTTCTATTTTAATCAAGACCACACAGTACGATGGCAACATAAATTATTTGCATCACCGCAGGCACAATCTTTAGTCTCAAAATATGTAGATATTATTAAAACAATGCAAACAAATGATGGAAACATTTTGGTATTTGGGCGAACATATGACAAAACAACAAATAATCTTTTTTTTCTTTTATATTCTAAAAAAGGAGAATTGCTACGAATTCAATTTCGCTATAATATTTCATTTATTCCACAAGATATTATTCAAACTGATGATCATGGATTTATCATAGCAGGATGTTCATTTAAAGGTTCATATAGGCATATTACTCTCAAGAAATTCAATCAAGATTATGTATTTCTCTGGGAAAAAAAATATCGTGACAATAGATATAGTGAAACAAAAAATATAGTACAATTAAACAGGGATAATTTTCTTATAAGTGGACACTCTCATTACAAATTTTGGCTAATTGAAATCGATGAGAATGGAAATATGATTTACAATAAAATTTATCATCATCAAATATGCAAGAAAAAGCATTGTGTCGACCAGTCTGGTCCTCTTCTTATAACACCTGATGGAGGTTCTATTTTTGCAATCAATGGGGGTCAAACAGGTACTTGGCTCATAAAAACAGATCAAACTTTCAAGTATGTGCCATCAAACTTTGAATTAGAATCTATCAAACAAAAAGAGATATATTGAAAGATTTACAAAAAAAATTTCAACAAAAAGTTATTGCATATCTTCTTCTTATTTTCGTTGGTACTCCTCTGATTTTTTTATTATATGATTACAATGTTTACTCAAAAACACAACAACAAAAACGCAACGATCAGGTGAAAATCACTAAAAAAATAAACAAAACACCCAAGATACTTACCCTGCAATGCAAGACATTTCCTCTTATAGGCATAGTACGTGATATTACCCTCGCATACAACGACACTATCGCTTTTATAGCATCCTGTAGAAATTTAATGATAATTGATGTCAGAGACCCTGACGCACCCCATATTATCTCTAAACTGTTTATCAATAGGCAACATTCAATTTCATCTCTTTTTCTTTCAAAAGATCTAAAAACAATCTATGCTAGCACAACAGAAGGTATATATAACATTGATGTCAGCAATCTGAAAAAACCAAAAATACGCTATTTTTCAAAAATAGGAAACTTTCCAGGAAATATTAAATTCCTTAGCAAATCATTTGATGAAAATAAACTTTTTGTTACAGGTTTTGATGGGCTTTTTATTGCTGATATTTCTAATCGAAAAAAAATGACCATATTACATAAATATTATGATGGTATTTTCAATAAAAACTTCGTAATAAAAAAAAATATTCTTTATGTCTTTGATAAAACAGGCATAAAGATTTTCAATGTGAAAAATTCTCCAAAACTCATTGGAACATATCCAACAATATCAACTCCTAAATATATAACAATAAAACATAATAAAGCATATGTTGTGGAGGGGGAGAATAACATTGAAATACTCAATATTACTACACCGCAAAACCCACAATCTATGGGTGTATTTTCTACTAAAAACACTCCAATAAAACTGCAAATAGCAGACAAACAACAACTGTATGCCTTTACCACAAAACACAGTATAGAAATATATGATTTAAAATATATTTATGACCCTACTCTTGTGCAAGTAATTCAATATAAACCGATAAATGACACCGTTTATAAATATATTGTAGCCCAAAACAAAAAACATATTTTTATTGCTTATGGTAAACTCGGTATCGGCATCATAACATTGCCAGACACAGTACACTTTTAAGGTCATCTCCTCGCTTGTCAAAAAAGCTTTACTTTAATTTGTAGGCTTTTGGCTGCTTGACCTTTCCTCTGTAAATAACTTTACATCCACGTGGTAAAACTATGGTAGAGGTATCTGTTATAAGGGTGTCCGCTCCATGGACAATATCATTTGTCAAAGATATCTTTTTATCACTGATACGCGTCGTATTTATGGCAAAAGTAGAGACCTTATCAACAGATTTTGTACCAAAATCAATAAGCTTTCTTCCACTATTTAAAACAGCAGAAGGCATATGAGTGACCATATCTATAAGTGCGCCGGAACTGTTTGTAACTTGAGGTGACCGGATGTTTCCGCTTAACTCCTGCGTGAGAATAGCACAGCCCTGTTTATCTAAAATATTGACACTCAGTTGAATGATTTCACCATTATCGTGAATACTTCCAAGAGCAGCTATTCTGAACTTTTTGGTGGCAAACGCAACGTCATTGAGCTTGATTATCTTATGATTGAGTGAAAGATTGATCTGTACTTTTTGTATCGTCGTTTGCTGTTTGGAGTACTCAAAAGTTTTTAAAGTTTCACGACCGAGCTGTACAATGTTGAGACCAAGCGTCCCCTCTAACTTAGAAAGCTTCGCGTCTAAATCCACCCCATTAAGTACCGCATCGGAAATGCTTATATAACTTGAGGCACTTTTTGCAGGGATATGATAGCTGATACTCCCAGAGACTATACCTTTTTCAAAGAGCGCATCTTTGTTGAACATATTGTCTATCTTTTGCAGCTCAAGAGCATGTAATGTCATAAACAGAGCATCTTTTTCTAGTTCCACCTCCAACTTACCACCAAGAGAAGGTGTAGTGATAAGAAGATTTTTGTCATATTTACCTCTGACTTTTAAAGCTCCTTTCATATCTACTTTTGTTATGATTTTATACTTTTGTAAATCTTGTATATCTACTAAAAAATCACTCTTAATTCCCTCTTTTTGTGTATAGGCAAAATCATTAATCACAATCTTGTCTTTACCATGGACAATCAAAGCCTTACTCGTATAGGGTTTTTGAAGCAGGGTTTGAAGCTGTATGTCGATGAACGTCTTTTGCTTTTGTGCTAAGAGCTCAAGTTTTGCCGGCAGTTTTAACTCTTTAGAGCGCAGGTCATACAGAGCCCCTTTTGAGACAAAACGGTAATTTTCATTATGCAGCTGTGTTTGAAACTGCACAATGCCTTTTTTAAAGTTCCCGCTTATCTTCGCGGCAGCTGCTTTTTTAAAGTATTTTTGGTACTTCACGACACGCAAACTTGGGCTCTCTAAACTAAAATCAATATCTTTGAGTGTTCCCTTGGCATCAACATCTACCTCAGCGTCAATATACTCTTGCAAGCCAAAAGCTTTCTGCACTGCCACCGCATTAACATGCTTCGCTCTAAGCCAGAAATGCCCTTTTTCATACACCAATCTACTCTCCGATGCAAACTGCGTAGTAAAGAGTGTAATTTTTGGCTTCTTAGTATAATCAACGTTACCATCAAATGCAACATCTTGTTTCATGAATTGAGTACGCACTCTGAAATCAACTGTTTTAAGGCAGATTTTTCCATCGACAGAGAGGTTTTTAAATGTCTGTTTATAAGCCTTGAGCTCTACAGAGTTAGCAGAAAAGCTTCCACTCATAGCTGTTAAGTTCAAGACGCCCTCTGCATTAACATAACCAGAGACCGGCATACTCTTTTTCACAAAACGCAATAGTTTTGCCGTGTTAATATGGTGCAAATGGTACGCAAGCTTTTTATTCTCTAAAGAAAGCGCTACCTCTCCATCAAAAATCGAGCTTTTGAGCAAAAGTTTTTTCTCTTGCGTGAACTCTATGGATGAAAGGTGTATGTGCTTATCGGCAAAGTTAATGTCAGCTTGCGCTTGTAGTCTTTTACCGATAGTCCCGGTACTTTTTATCTCTGTTTTGCCAGTCAAAGGAGCTATAAAAGAGCCGTTGATGTTAAAGTTCTTCTCTTTGAGACCTGCATGCAGAGCTATATCTTTAAATAGTTGCTTATTAAGTGTCAGCCCTTTGCTATGTGCTTTGAGATTGAACTCACGCAGCGTTTTATTATAAATAAGATTTGACTGCAGATGTGCTCTTCCCTTTAGGGGCTGGTACTTTTTAAATGCCGCCACATCTCCGTCGTATACAATTTGCAACTCAAGTGGGGAGACATTGAGTACTTTTAGATGCAGAAGATTCTCTCTGTTATTTATGCTTGCCGTAAGTGAAGAGTTCATAATCTCCAGAGACTGCACAGAAACATTTGCATCAAGCACTATCGACGCATAGCTCTGTATCAAAACCTTTGTTACCGGCTTCAAAAGAGCTCCAAAAGCTATGAGTATTGCAAAAAAGAGGGTCCACGGTACAAAAGATTTCAGCATCAAAACCTCACTAAAAATCGGCTTCCTTTACCAAGTGTGGAGCTGACACTTACACGCCAACCATAATTGTCACAAATTCGCTTGACAATGCTCAACCCTACGCCAAAACCACCGGCAATATCCGATGAACGACTGTAGAGCTCAAAAATCTCTTGAAGTTTTTTTTCCTCTATGCCGACACCCTCATCTTCAATGCTGAACTGCTCTTGTGTCAGCTTGATGCGTATCGTGGTTTCGGGCATAGAGTACTTGATGGCATTGGAGAGAAGGTTTGAGAAGAGCAGTTCCACACGACTCTCTACCGCCATAAGTTCTACATCTTCAAGTTCTGCTTCTACTCTTATACCTTTTGCATCGGTAAGCTCTTTATAGTAAAGTATAACACGCTCAAGAACTGTTTTAAGGTCCAGTTCACTGTTTGGCTGCTCTTTTTCTTTAAAATTTAAAAAAGTCAGCGATGTGTAGATACTCTTTAACTGTTTGGTACTGATGGAGATATTTTGCAGTATCTTTTTATCATAGACTCCCTTTTTAAGAGCACGACTGGCACTCATTCCCAGTGCTGTTATGGGAGTATTGAGCTCATGCGAAACATCTTGAATAAAGTCTTCTATCTGCACCATTCTGTTGTGCAGCGGTTTTAAAAAAAGTTTAGAGAGTACAAAAGAGATGATGACGACAAGTATAAAACTTATTCCCACAACACTCAAAACCAAAATACGAAGCTGATGCAGTTTTTGTGCATAGAGTTTTGTTTTTACGACAACATACTCAATGTTTAAATGCTCCTGCGGCGCATCTGAAACTAAAATTTTATAGCCCTCTTTCTCAAAATATCCACTTCTGTAAGCTGCAGCTTCATCTGTAGGGATAAGTCTATATTCAAAGCCCTCTTCATTTGACAGATGCAGTGTTTTATGCTTCATCTGTGCATTGATAATGAGTCCGGAGAGCTTGTCGGCGATATGGTTGAGTTTATAATAAGTTGTGCTATCCAAAGCATTTTTTTGCGCGTTGTAGTACCAATACCCCAACAGTACAATAAAAAGTATAGAGGAGGCAAGATAAAGGGCTACAAAAGAGTAGAAGGATTTTTTTTCTAACTCATTCAAACTTATACCCTTCACCGCGGATATTGACGATATGCTCTTTGCCTATCTGTTTGCGCAGGTTTTTTACAATAGTGCGAATGGCATCGTCACTCGGCATCTCCTCAAACTCCCAAAAATTCTGCAGCAGTTCATCAGAGCTGATAACACGGTGGCGGTTTTTATAAAAATAGTGCAGGCAGTCACTCTCTTTTTGTGTCAGTCTCTCTGTTTTTTCATCTTTTTTTAATGTATGTGTTTTTGTATCAAATGCAATCTCATCTGTCAGCTTAATAAGCGAATCAAGTCCAAAATGTCTCTTCACATTTTCTATGCGCTGTGAAAGCTCTTCAAGGTCAAATGGTTTTTTTATGAAGTCGTTTGCTCCTGATTCAAAAGCCGACTTGAGGTATTTTGTATCATGAAAAGCGGTAATAAAAATAGCTGCTGTCTCATCGTGAAACTCACGCAACTCACGCAGAAGCGAGATGCCATCACCATCAGGTACATTAATGTCAAAGATGTAGAGGTCGAACTTCATCTCCTCACTCAACTGCAGTGCCTTTTTCATACTATAGGTCTGCACAACCTCATAATCATCTTCAAGGTAATCAACTAAAATATGAGCTAGCGCTGTATCATCTTCGAGTAAAAGTATTTTCATGCAAGTATTGTAGCACACAAACACCACACAAACTTTCATTATACTTCTCTTATCATTAGATAAAAAAGGAAACAAAATGAAAAATCTGACAAAAATCTTTTTAGCACTTCTCTTAGGAGTTACGCTCTCTCAGGCAGCAGCATTTTCTAAAGATGCAAAGTTTCATAGTACGACAGCACACATTACCGCTGAAAAACCGCTGACTACAGGCTCTAACGTTGTTGTTGTAGAACTCAAAAAAGCGGGTAAAGTCATTATTGACGCGAAAGTGTCGCTCAAAGCTTTTATGCCTGCAATGCCAGGTATGCCGGCTATGGTCTCTAAAGTAAATGCCAAAAATCTTGGTAACGGCAAATACGAAGCAAAACTCAATCTTGCAATGAGCGGAACATGGCAGTTGCATATCTTTATCGCTCCAAAAGAGGGTAAAAAATCTCGTATCAAAACGACACTTAATTTTTAAAAAGGCACAGCAGTGAAAAATCTACTTATCGGGGCATTTCTTCTTGCAAGCTCGCTTCAGGCGATGAGTTTGAGTGAGGTTATAGAAGCTTCGCTCTCCAAAAGTCCTTCGCTTGAAGTAATCAACGCAAGACTTAAGGCGAACAAGCAAAACATCGACATCGCAGACCAGTTTGACAACCCCCAACTGCTGCTCACAAAAAACACTATTGATGCTGCGCAGCCTATGAGTCAAAGCGTCATTACCTTTAAACAAAAACTCCCTTATTACTCCAAACGAGAAAAAAGAGCAGATGTGGCAGTAGCAGAGGACAACGTGCTTCAAGAAAAATTAGGTGCTGCAAAGGTAAAACTTGTTGAACGCATCAAGAATGAAGCCTATACTATTTGGGAGCTACGTGAGCTTGAAGCTATCATCGATGAGTATATTACGCTGACAAAACAGAATATTAACTTGTATGAATCCTACACAAGTGTCAGCGATAACCAACACATGGGCATTATGAAAGCGGAACTTTCTCTTTCTGATTTGGAAGTACAAAAGAGTGCGCTCGATGCAAAAATATACACAGCATACGCAAGACTCTCCTATCTCGCTGCTACAAAAGTAAAGAATCTCAATATTGATCTGAAAATCAGCCATAAACCTAATCTTACAGCACTCAAAGCATCCTTAAACAGTAATCCCGACATTATGATTCAAGAGCGTGAAATTTCAAAACAGAGTGCAAAAGTGGAGCTTGCGGACATCAACAATTATCCTGATATAACTCTGCTTGCGGGTTATGCATACAGAGAACAGCATGACAACTACTTTAACTTCGGACTCGGACTTTCCCTGCCTATGTACGGAACAGAAGACGCAAAAGAAGAAGAGCAGCGTGCACTTTTACTTGCAAAGAAAAGTCAAAAAAGTGATACCGTTTTGGCCATTACTTCACAGGTAGAGATCTATTACGCGCAGATGCTCGCTTCGTACAAGATATATCATATTATTGAGGATGATGCACTGCCTCAAGTTGCACACATGTTTGAACTCTCATCTTCTTCTATCTCTACAGGAAGTGATCTGTTTAAGTACATTGATGTCCTGTTCCAAAAACTTGATTTAGAAAAAAAGAGCATCAATGCCGTTGCAAATTATAAACGCAGTGAAGCACAAATTGCCGCACTCAAAGGAGAGACAAAATGAAAAAATTAGCACTACTTGCATGTATACTGCCACTGGCACTTTTTGCACAACCAAAAGAAAAACCGACTGTTGAACAGCTTTTTTCAGTCCAAACTGTAAAGGTACAAAAAGTAAAGACAGCACATTCCAAAAAGAACTATGGTTTTGTAAAAGCTGACGAAGCACGCATCTATGATGTTTCCCCTCGTTTTGGCGGTTTTGTCGAAAAACTCTATGCCGACAAAATTTACAAATATGTAAAAAAAGGTGACCCGCTTGTCACACTCTACTCTCCTGAGGTCTATAAGGCAAAAGAGGATTACCTCAACTCCTACAGATACACAAAAGTAAGAGACAACAAAGGAATGCTCAGAAGTGCAAAACTCAAACTTGAACTTTTAGGTGTTGATGAGCGTGAGATAGCAGCTGTCCTTAAAAATAAAAAAGTATCTTCAAACACAACGATCTACGCTCCGGTTTCGGGTTATATTTTTACAAAAAACATCGTAGACGGTGCCGCTTTTAATGCCAAAAACAAACTTTTTGAAGTGGTCAATCTTGATGAAGTCTGGGTGGAGACAAAGATCTTTGAAGATGACGTGAAGTGGATAAAAAATGCCGATGATTTTCGTGTAAGTTTTAAAACAACCGGCAAAGTCTACACAACACACAACAAACTGCTCTATCCGAGCCTGGACCCAAAAGAAGCAACACTAACAATGCGTCTGCGACTAAATAATGCAGACAACACGCTCTTTCCCGGCATGTATGCAACAGTCGTCTCAAAAGACACAGCACGTGAGTATCTTACACTGCCGCAGAGTGCGGTCATTCTCAAAGATGGCAAATACTATGCCTTTATGGTCGGTGAATATGAGGGTGAATATGAACCAATCGAAATTTCTGTCAAGCCGCTCAACAACCAAACCTACATCGTCTTAAATGGACTGAATGTCGGTGATGAAGTGGTCAATAACGCACTCTTTATGATGGACAGTGATGCGCAGATAAATGGGCTCTACTAAGGTAGCGCTCACAAACCTGCCACAGATTTTAAGTATACTTTTTTAAATTAATAATTGGAAACACTATGATAGAAAAACTCATTGCTTTTAGCATAAAAAACAAATTTATTATCCTCTTGGCGGCACTTGCACTTGTTGGTGCTTCCATTTGGAGTATGAAGAACACCCCTCTTGATGCGCTGCCTGACCTCTCTCCTCCTCAGGTAATCGTGCAGATAAACTGGGCAGGGCAGTCTCCTGAGATTGTTGAAGATCAAGGTACATACCCTCTTGTAGCACAGTTTTTAGCTATTGCAGACATTGATACGGTACGTGGATACTCTACCTATGAAAATGGGCTTATCTACATCATCTTTAAAGAGGGAACCGACCTCTACTGGGCACGTAGCCGTGTACTTGAACAGCTCGCTTCCATTCAGTCTCAACTTCCGGCAAATATGAATGTCTCTTTGGGACCTGATGCAAGTGGTGTCGGCTGGGTTTATGAGTATGCTCTCAAATCAAAGACAAAAAATCTCGCGCAACTCAGAACGCTGCAGGACTACTATTATAAATACGCACTTATGGGTGTAGATGGAGTCAGTGAGGTCGCTTCTATCGGTGGATTTATCCCTACTTTTCAAGTAACTGTCAACAATGACAACCTTGTCCGTTACAACCTTAGTATCAAAGATATTGCAAGAGTACTAAAGAAGAACAATAATGATACCGGTGGACGAATCGTTATTAATAATGGATATGAGTGGATGGTTCAAGCCAAAGGCTACATCAAAAATCTTGATGATATCCGCAAACTCGTTGTCACAACTAAAGGTGGCACACCTGTAAAACTCGGTGACATCGCAAGAGTAGAACTTACACCTGCGCCACGTCGTGGCCTGGCAGACCTAAACGGTGACGGAGAAGTTGTCGGCGGTATTGTCATGGCACGTTATGGAGAAGATGTTTACTCTATGCTTCAACGTGTACAGAAAAAGATGAAAGAGCTTAAAGTTGATGGTGTAGATGTTGTCACTGTGTATGACCGTTCAGGCCTTATCGACAAAGCCGTTGATACTCTCAAGCGTACACTCATTGAGGAGAGTATCATCGTTGTTGTCATCATTGGTCTCTTTTTAATGCACTTTCGCTCCTCACTCATTGTCATCATTGTCCTGCCGCTTACCGTCGGTTTTACCTTTTTACTGATGAAGCTCTTTGGAATCGGCTCGAACATTATGAGTCTCGGCGGTATCGCCATTGCCATCGGTGCGATGGTTGATGCTTCCATCGTCATGATAGAGAATGCCCATAAGATGCTGCACAAATTTGAGCATAAAAAAGAGAGAGTACCCACAGATAAAGAGCGCATAGATATTATATTGAAATCTTCGCAGCTTGTCGGGCGCCCGATTTTCTTTGCACTCGCACTTATCGTAGTCTCATTTTTACCTATCTTTGCACTCAGTGGGCAAGAAGGCTTGCTCTTTACACCGCTTGCATTCACAAAAACCTTTGCAATGGCGGCAGGTGCACTTCTAAGTATCACACTCGTTCCGGTACTCATGATATTTTTTGTCAAAGGGCGCATTCTACCGGAATCAAAAAATCCGCTCAACCGATTTTTTATCTGGCTCTACCGTCCTGTAATTATTTATGGATTAAAAGCGAAATATCTTGTCATCGTTTTAGTATTGCTTTCACTTGGTTATATGTACCCACTCTACAAAAGTTTGAAATGGGAGTTTATGCCTATGCTCAATGAGCAGACTTTTATGTACATGCCTGTAACACCGTATGGAATCAGCATTGACCAGACAAAACAGCTCTTGCAAAAAACAGACAAGATTATAAAATCATTTCCTGAAGTTGAAAATGTCTTTGGTAAAGCGGGACGTGCAGATACTGCGACGGACCCTGCACCTCTTGGAATGTTAGAGACAATCATCACACTCAAACCAAAATCTGAGTGGCCAAAAGGGATGACATATGAGAAACTGCGTGAAGATATGGAAGCAGCTCTGCAGGTTCCTGGACTTACAAACTCATGGACCTACCCTATCCGCGGTC
>JALVXQ010000078.1 GCA_027038255.1 Sulfurimonas sp.
GTCTTTGCCTGATGCAGGTTCTACCTTCTGTGCCACACCCCCGGTGGTCATTTGGATTACTACAGCCTTGCCAGCAGCGATACTTGTGTTCATTGTTTTACCCCCTAGCTGAAGAGCCCGTATAGCCAGATGTTTCCAGACGAGCTTACATAAGACGACGGGTCTAGAATCTCACTGGATGTGCGTTCGATAAACACACGCATCTTTGTATCTGGCGTTGTAACGACGGAGCCGGTGGCAATGTCACGCCACACAATTTGTATCAGGCTATTACCAACGCTATCCGGTTGCGCCAGATAAGCACCCGAGCGCCCAGAAACACTTGCCCAGTCGTTGTAGCCAGCAGGGTGGTTAACCGTCAAAACGCCAGTCGCGGTATCGAACGACAGCGATGTTGGCATTTCGTACCCGGCGTGAGCGTTGCCGGTAGTATTTTGTAGCATTTGCCACGCAGCGCCGTCGTAATAAATGTAGGCGCTTAGCCTGCGAACGCGCACAAGACGAAGCGCCGCTTGCGTTAACCCCACAGACGAGCCAATGGCAAATATACCCTCCGCAGCCATGGTTTCGTCTGGAACGGCAAGGAAGGTGTGAAGCTGCGATGCACCGATTGAAGTGTAGTCAACGTAGATGAACGAGTTGTCGCTACTCACGCCATCAATGTTGATTGCAATGTGCGGTGATGCAATCTGCGCCCACCCACTACCATCATTGCGAATAACACCAGCTACGGTTTTGTAAGTGCTGCTAGAGCCGCTACCAGCAGCGCCGCTAGAGTGAACAAACATCATTGGGCTCATTTTTATCCCCCTATGCTAACGACCAGCTTGTGCCGTCAAACTGGTAAAGGTTTCCATCTGTTGCAAGAACGTAATCATTGATGATGGCTGTACCACGGTTGCCATTGCGTGCTTTTATTGATGCTGAAGCGGTGTAATAGTCTGCACTTGCATTCCCGGTTGTTTCGTTGCCAATCAAGAATAGCGTTGTGGTTACGGTGCTACCGTTTACGGCAATACCGTATGTTTGGTTAGCCCCGCTTGACGAACAGTTGTTGCCAACCACATGAGCGGTGCCAACAACGATTAGCGTGATGCCAGCCCTGGTGCTACCGGCAAGCGCAGTGTTGCTTCCGTTGTTAAAGCATCGGTTACCAACAACAACGGCGCGGTCAAAGGTGTACACATAGATGCCGGAACCGGCATTGTCATACGCCGTGTTGTAAGCAACAACAAGGTCATGTCCGGTGTAGCCGTCGCCACGAACGAAAATCCCATACGCTGGCGAGCTTGCCGCGCTGTTGCCAAGTATGCGCATTCTGGTATCGTTTGCCGTAGCGGCGATTGTCATGTAAACGCCATTCATCCTGTTGTTTGCAAAATCAAGCTCACCACTCACTGCGATGTAGCTCGTTTTAGGGGTGTTCGTTGTGGTAATATCGTTTCCGCGAACGACAATGTTGCTAACAACGCCGTCAATGCGCAACGGAGCAGAACCAACGTCTGCGGTGTCGCCACCATAGTCTGTAACGACCGTGTTATTGGTAATCGTGGCCGTATTCATCGTACCGCCAATACGAATTGCCGCTTTAGCTGGCGTGCTTCCAAGGCCACGAATGGTATTATTTGAAAACGTCAGCCTCCCCCACGATGTGCTAACGGTATCGCCACCTACGTACAAACCACCAAGCGAGGAAGCAGAAAAGGTAATGACGTTGTTCGTTATAACGCTTTCTCGTGCCGCGACGGACATACCGCCATCAACAATGGCTCCGTTGATAATAACAGAGCGCGCAATACCGTGGGCATCAATCGCGTAATTCGACGCCAGCGAACCGTTGCTGGCATAGTGCCCACCATTAATCGTGTAAGACGATGGGTATGCCGCCCCGGTTCCAGCGGTACCACCACTATCCCCAGCGTCCCAAACACCACCACCCGCAGCTACAGCGTGTCTTGCGGCAATGATGGTTGCCCCGCTTATGTGTACGTCTGACAAGTCGGATACACTTACGCCGTAA
Organism: Sulfurimonas sp.; assembly: GCA_027038255.1. Lineage (GTDB taxonomy): Bacteria > Campylobacterota > Campylobacteria > Campylobacterales > Sulfurimonadaceae > Sulfurimonas. Next base: position 2,021 of record JALVXQ010000078.1, read on the forward strand.
CTCGTGCCCGTGCCAGAATACACGGTGTCAAGAATCGAACCTGTGATTGTTCCCGACGAAGTGACATACCTAATGCCGGTAACACCAAAGTGCTTGAGCGTACCGTGCATGTCTACGCGCGCATATTTTGCTTCAACCCCAAGTTGGCTACCGCCCTCGGCACCAACAATGGAAATACCGCCATCAATGACCAAGTGCCTTTCCTTGATTAGCCAAACGTATGCAGACGTGTATGAAAAATCCACACCTGGGTATACGGTAAGGGAGCCAGTGGTGTTGTCATACGTTTCTGCAAACACGCGGCTTCCTTTGTAATAATATGTACGGGCAGGGTTCGGAGAAGCTTCAACGCTTGTTACAACAATGGTATCACCACGTTGAATTGGTAAACCAGCGCCTACTGTGAGTGACGTCTGCCCTTCCGCAAGCACAATTCCGCTAGCAATTAACGTCCGTGTTCCACTAACACGAAATACCGGTGAGGCTGTTGCTGCGGAAACGTCAATGGTTGCGTTCCCGGTAATTTTGCTAACTCCACCAAGCTCAAGCGTGGTCGAGTTCGACAGCTTCAACGTCCCTGGCGCAACCTCAAGTGCATACCCACCGGCGCTGGCGGCGCTAACTGCGTTAGCGAACTCTGAAGTTCTATCTACGCCATCGCTAAATGCTCCAAACCACGCAGCTTGAATAGTGTTTTCAACCTCGCGCTTCCAGCGCTTACCGTCTGCGTCAACAATGACTGTGCCATCATTATCGGGAGATGTCAGGTCAGAAGCGTCGTGGTAAAATATACCCTCTCCACCATCGCCATCAGAAGAGTAGCCGCGCACGAACACCCGCTTGGCACCTATCCCAGAGGCGGCTCGCAGTGTGGCGAGGGTATCAAACTCTGGCAACTCGTTAAGCATGGAGTTGCTATCAAGGGTTGCCACGCCATTGGCAACCCCCTCATACGATAGGCGCTCAACAACCTTGGTTGAGCTATCGAGTGTGGCAAACCCATCAGGGGAGCCCCAACCGGCAGCAACCTTATCAAAATTGAGTTCAACCTCCTGACCGGAGGCGGTAATGGCGAGAGTGATACCGTTTCCGGCGGTGTTGATACTGCGAACCTTGGCGGTATTGGACGTACCCGTATCAGAAACAAGCTCAACACCGGTGCCGTCGTTCTGCACCGAGGTAATCATGGAGCTGCTTGCGCTCAGCGCCCATGCGCCACCAGTGCGGATGTAAAGCTCGCCAGCAGGACGCAGATAGAACAGGTCGCCATCCTCAAACTCGGTTGCGGGCGGCAGCGTATCACCGTAGTGCAGAATGGCAGGCTTGCGCATTACAGTTCCTCCATCACTTTAATCAGCGCTTTTGCCATCGGGCGAGTGCGACTGAGGCGGTATTCCTTGGCATCCTTGTAGTTGTTAATCGTGTCAACCTCCCACAACACAGCCGGATGCACGGCGTCATCAATGTACAGTCGCCCACCGGTG
>JALVXQ010000079.1 GCA_027038255.1 Sulfurimonas sp.
GAATATTATTGATGATTTCTAAAAGATTTTCAGAACTTTTTTCAATAATTTCAACAAATTCAGATTGTTCGTCTTGAAGATCTGTATCTTTTAAAAGTTCAGTAAATCCAACGATACCATTGAGTGGTGTTCGTATCTCATGTGACATGTTTGCTAGAAACATTGATTTTGCTTCACTCGCTTCTTGTGCACTCTCTTTATCAAGTCGTGTTTGCTCAATAATATGTTCAAGAAGATTATAAGCTTCTTCTGTACCTTTTGCGGTATGAAGATTTATTTCTCTTTTTTGGGAAGTGTCATTTGTATCGTCTGCAACTCTTTTTAAAACATTTTCTAGGTTAAGAATATTTTTTGCAATTTCGTTAGAGAGCAAAAATCCAAAAATTGCAAAGATAATTGATATAAGCCAAATTGAAAGGCTAATTGCAAAAATTTGGAGGGCATTTGTTTTAACGGTAATTGCTCTTGCATCCATTGTCTCAAGGAGTATCTCTTCTGCATTAGAAATCATATTAATTTTTTCAGAAAGCATTGCAAACCAGACATCTGCGTTTGTATCATATTTTCCTTGGGATGCTTTAACTAAAATTGCGGCTCTTTCACTATTTATATCTTCAAATAATTTTTTTGCATCCACATTTTTAAAGATATTATTGAGTTTTGATACTAGCATTTTATTTTTTAAAGTATCATATTCCAAGGCATCTGCTTTTGCAATTAATGTAATCCATTTATTAATTGATTTTTCATTTAAAGGTTTTGATTTAGCAATAGTATATGAGATATAGTCTCTCTCTTCTGCAGTATATTTACTTGCTCGAACAAATTCTATATATTTACTTGAATATTCATTGATATTTGCGTCAACTTGTTCTTCAGTAATTTTTTCAAGTTTTTTAATTGCAATATTTTGTGCTCTGGTATATATATTTTGATAAATATTACTAAAACTGATTTTATGTTTATTTACTAGAAGACGTGATTTCTGAATCTCTTTTAGAGAAGCACGTAATTTTCTAGGAGAATTTTTGACACTTTGTAGATATTTTTTTGCTAAAGTATCTACAATTTTTCTCTGTTTTACTAAAGACTTTAGTGTAGTTTTCGAAGAATTTCCAAGGTAAATAACGGTCATACCTCTTTCACGAGAGATATTGTTAAGTAGATTATTTAGCTCTTTATTGGTAGAAAGCTTGTGTTGTAAAAGTTGTGCAGCTTTATAACTATTGTATGAAGTATAAACAAAGTAACTTGTTATAAACAAAAGAGTAATAATTGGTACTAGGCTGATAAGTCGTAATCTATTTTTAAGGCTGAATTGCATTGTTAAGCTCCTACTTTTGATAACTGATCTACAATATTTTGAATTTCATGAATGAGTTTTAGTGATTCTTCTCGATTTGTTGAGTGTGTAAGCGTTTCAAGTTTACTATTAAAACAATCTATTCTCATATTTTCACTCATTCCCTGGAGTTTCATTACTCCAAAGTTAACGAGCTCAAAGTTGTTGTTTTTGGTGGTATTTTGCATCTCTTTTATAAGTATGTTTGTTTCATAAATATAATCATTAAAGAGTTCTTTGAAACTTTCAATATCAAGTCCAATTTCATTTGCTACTTTTTCTTTTGAATAGTTGATTTCAATAGTTTCTTGAGTGATTTCTGGAATGATTTCTTGAGGTTCATCTTTAAAGATGAGTGGTAGTTCTTCTTCTTGAATTTTTATAGGTTTTTCAATAATATCATCTTTAAACTCAAGTGAAAATTCTTCTTGCTTCTCTTCTTGTACTTGTTCTGCTTCAATTGTAACTATTTCATCGATCTCTTTACCAGCTAATTTAGCAATAATTTTGTAAAATAGATCTAAATTTGTTGGAATAATTGAAATATCAGGAGTAGTATTAATAAGTGCGAGAACTTCAAATGCATTCTCAATCCTTAAGTTAGCAGCAACACCCTTGAGCTTATGAGACAAGGTTTTAACATTGTCAATATCTCCATCATTTAGTGAAGCATAAAGTTCATGTTTGAAATCTTCAGCCTGTGCTATAAAATCTTGGATGAACTCTTCTATTAAATCAAGTGGTAAACCTAACTCTTTTGAAGCTACTTCTGGGTTATAGATATACTCATTGTTAAATTTTTCTTTTTTATCTGTTTTGCTTGGAAGTGTAACACTTTTAAGCGGCTCTTGCTCTAAATCAATGTCAAGTTTTACGTCACTTGCAGCAGATGTATCTTCTACACTTTCTCGGATTTGAGGTGTAAATTTGTCTATATTGTTCTCATCTTCTGGAGGTAGTATGTCTTGTATTGGTGTTTGTTCTATCTTTTGTGTCAGAATTGGCTCTGTTTTGTGAACGGGTTCCATAGTATTATATGTAGGCTCTACTGTAAGTTTGTGATGTGTCGGAGTAGGTTTTTGTAACATATCATCATGAATACGCTCAACTTCTCCATCAGATAAAACTCTTAAATTGTTGAGCTGAATAAGATATGCTTTTTTTATTGGATTATCGTTTAGATAAGCATATTCAATTAAGAGGTTGGCAGTAAAGTTTTTTCCATTTGCATTAATAATAACTTTTTGTATTTCACTATTATCTGTACAATCAATAAAATCTATCCAATGCACATGTTGAAAATTGTGGATATAACCAGGTATTTTTACAAATAAATCAGCAAAGTCCGTTACTTCACTTCTTAATGAAGATAGATCATGATAGCCTAGTTCTTGCAGGTCTTTGGCATCTATACCTAAAAATTCTTTTTGAAAATTATATATTAACATTGCCACTCCTTACTTTTGCGTCTCTAACATTTTTTGATAAATCTCTTCATTTTCTTGAATATCTTTTCTTGAAGCAGCTTTTTTTACTGCTATGTAGCCTATTACATCATCATTATTATTATCCCGTACAGGAAGTATTTCTGTGTCCACCCAATAGTAAAGACCATCTTTACGCAGGTTCTTTATAAGTCCGTTCCAAACTTTTCCAGCTTGAATAGTTTCCCACATCTTTTTAAATACTTCTTTAGGCATATCCGGATGTCTGAGAATATTATGTGGTTGTCCTATTAGTTCATCCTTTTCATATTCTGAAACTTGGAAAAAGACTCTGTTCCCATACGTAATAACACCTTTCAAATCTGTTTGGCTAATAATCATATTATCATCAAAAAAATACTCTTTATCTTTTGGAATAATCCTACTCATAAACAACCTTTATATTTATTTGAATTATTAATTCATCACAAATATATCATAAAGGGATGAAAAAAAAACTTATTTATAAATATTTTTGATGGTTTTTGCATCTTTTGTATTTAAAAGTGAAGAAATATCATTTTTGGTAACATTTTTGAGTGCTTCAAAAGTTCCAAAATGGTTTAAAAGTTTTTGCACTTTTGCCGGTGAAATTCCATTTAGATTGAGCAGTTTACTCTCTTGGTCGAGTTTGAGCTTGGTTTTTTTATG
>JALVXQ010000080.1 GCA_027038255.1 Sulfurimonas sp.
GTTGATCGCTACGACAAATTCTCCATCCATATCTGCTGAAGATATTTTTTTAGAAAAATCTCCTTTAGATGCATTGGTAATGGCACTGTTAATCTCCTCAATGAGTGTTTGGACATGACCAAGTAAATCTGTAAGATGCTGCCCCATGACACCAAGTTCCGTCTCCTCTGAATTATCTGTGCATTTTTTGGAAAAATCACCTTTTGCAGAGTAGGTAATGAGTTCAGTAAAACTTTCAATACTTGTAGTGATTGATTTTCTAATAATAATTGCAAGAATAAAGACAACTAAACCGACAAAAAGACCAGCAATAAGCACGAGATATTTATAAAATGAGATTTTTGTCTGTAGTGATTTAGAACTTTCAGCGAGTTCATTTTGTTTTATTGCTACAAGTTTTTTGAAGTATTTTCTTGACTCTTCTGCCAGAGGGGTTAATGTTTTACGGTAGTTATGAAATATTGCATCTTTGTTATTTGCGATTTCATCAGGTGTTAATGTCTGCATCATAGAGTGTGCTTTATGAAGAAAAAGCATAGTGGAATTTTTGGCTTTTACAATCAAATTTTGTGTTTCAGCAGAATTTTGCAGATTCTCTAAAATTTGAAATTGATTTTCTATAGTCGCTATGTTTGCACTTATTTGCGTTAAATCTTTTTCTATAGAACCACCAAGCATAATATCTCTGTCGTTTCTACTGACATGATTCATATTTTTTTCTATGATTAATGTACTGAGACCGGCTTTCATTGAGTTTTTGTAAAGATGGTTGTAATCTTTTTCCAAGTCACTCATTGCAGCAAATACAAAAATAGCAGCGAAAACGATTGAAATAGTAGCAATGGCAACCAAATAGTTCATCTTCTTTTTTATGCTGAGGTTTTGAAACATTATAATTCCTTATTATTTAATTGTGATATTCTAACATAATAAAGAGAGCACAAATATAATTTTTTTCAATATTAGTAGTCTGTTAAATCAAAATGTAACTTTTTTGCATTCTCCTTTGATTATAGATAGTTGTGGTACAATATTAAAAAATTATAATGAATATAAATAGAGGTGAATATGACTATTGCAGAGCAAGAAATAAAAAAATTCGAAAATAACAACTGTGCTGAAAATAATGTGTTTTATCAGGCGATGGAAGAGGTGATTTACTCTATAGCACCACTGTTGGAATCTGATGAAAGATATAAAAAATATGCAATTATGGAGCGCTTGGTTGTTCCCGACAGAATTATAAAGTTTAAAGTAACATGGTTAGATGACAAGAATGAAATTCAGGTCAATACAGGTTACAGAATTCAGTTTAATAATGCACTTGGGCCTTATAAAGGGGGATTACGCTTTCATCCAACCGTCAATGAAGGCGTGTTGAAATTTTTAGGATTTGAGCAGATTTTAAAAAATTCACTGACAGGTTTACATATAGGTGGAGCAAAAGGTGGAAGTGACTTTAATCCAAAAGGAAAAAGTGACTTTGAAGTGATGAAATTTTGCTCGGCTTATATGACAGAACTGCATAAGTATATTGGTTCGCGCATAGATGTTCCTGCGGGAGATATCGGTGTGGGTGCCAGAGAGATAGGGTATCTTTTTGGTGAGTATAAAAAAATTACTTCAACATATGAGGGTGTACTTACCGGAAAACCTTTTTTCTTCGGCGGTTCACTGATGCGACCGGAAGCGACTGGTTATGGTGCTGTCTATTTTACTGAGAGTATGCTTGAGATAGAAGATAAAGAGTGCTTAGAAGGTAAAATTTGTGTGGTGAGCGGTGCAGGGAATGTAGCTGTGCATGCTATTGAAAAATTGACACAAATCGGAGCTGTACCTGTGACATGTTCAGATTCTCATGGGACCATTTATGATTCACGCGGTATTGATGTAGAACTTTTAAAAGATATTAAACTCAACAAACGTCAATCTCTCACAAAGTATGCTGAGGCACACCCTGAAGCGAAATATATTCCTACAGAGGAGTATCCAGAAGGAGGCCATGCCGTTTGGAATATTGCTTGTTATGCAGCTTTTCCGTGCGCAACACAAAATGAGTTGACAGAAATTGACGCTCAGAATTTGATAACAAATGGCTGCGTGAGTGTCACAGAAGGGGCAAATATGCCTTCAACACCTAATGCTATTACACTGCTGCAGTCTCATAAAGTCTGTTTTGCTCCTGCAAAAGCAGCAAATGCCGGCGGTGTCGTTGTGAGTGAATTTGAAATGAGTCAAAATGCCTCTATGTCAAAGTGGGGATTTGCCAAGGTCGATGAACGATTAAAAGAGACAATGCAGATGATATGTAAACGTGTTGCCTTGACTGCAAAAGATTATGGAGTAGAGGGTAATTATGTCGATGGGGCAAATATTGCAGGCTTTAAAAAAGTTGCCGATGCGATGATAGCAGAGGGGATTTAAAGGTATGCGATATCTCTTAATTCTGAGTTTTCTTTTTTACTCAGCTTTTGCAGCTACACAGATAAAATATACTGACTTTATTCATAAGCAGCTAGAATTGACAATGGAGATGGCAGATGCCAACCTCACGCAAGAGAAAGTTTCTGACTTAGTAGACAAACAGGAACTGCTCTATGAAAAAGCACTCTACAACCTTATGGCAAACAAACAGTATTATATAAATAATGCACAAGATTACAGTAGTAAAATTTTCTCTTTGAAAAAGATAATTGCAATTAACACCAGAGCAGGGAACTCATATGCTGTTACACGCGATGAAGTACAGATAAAATGCTATCTCATCGCAAGAAATATCAATACATTAATTCGTAATGTATTGATTGCTCTTGATGCCCACACTATAGAAGATTTTGAAGCAAAATTAAATGAGTATACAACATTAAATCAAAAAGAGCTCAGTAAAATTGCTAACAAAGATTACAAAGATTTGCTCAATCTGCAAGGAACGGCTCCTGTTATCATTGCGTTAAGAGAAAATGTAAAAGAGTACTATGCATTACAAGAGGTGAACAATGACATTGTGGCGTATCTCTATAAGTTTGAAAAGAGAATGTACAGCCTCAATAAATTTTCAAAATATCATCTTGTTAAGGTAGTTGTTTTTATTAGCTCTATAGGTGCGGTACATGCTGTTGATACACTCCTCTCATCTGTGGGATTAAGTGTTGTAAAACTTATAATCATTACGTTTTTAATTCTATTTATTTTTCTGTTTCGAAAACTTTTTTATTATCTCTTTGAAAAGTATTTACTTCACAGTAATTATCTGCATGAATATTCGCAAGATATTTTAATGCGTACAAGAAGTACTCTTGATGTTGTTATTGTTGTCATCAACCTTAATATGATAGCCTATGTCTACAATAATTTTAGCAGCAGTGTCGCAATATCAGGATTTTTTAGTATTTTATATACACTTTTAATTACATATTTTATCTATGTACTCATCAATACGATCGCTCTTATAAAC
>JALVXQ010000081.1 GCA_027038255.1 Sulfurimonas sp.
GTGAAAAGCTGTATCAAAAACAGCTATCTGTGGAATGTCTGGCATTTTTTCTTTGAGTGCTTTTATGCCTTCAAGATTTGCAGGATTATGCAGCGGTGCAAGAGGAATCAAATCTTGAATAATCTCTACCACCTGAGCATCTATAATGCAGCTCTTTTGCAGTTTCTCTCCGCCATGCACCACTCTGTGACCGATTGCATCCACATCAGAGAAGTCAATTCCGAGTGCTTCAAGGGCTTCTGCGTGAGAGTGAATGGGTGAATCTTCTTCCCCTATCTTCTGTATCTCTTTTTCAATTAACATTTTTTTTGACGGCATCTCAAAGAGTTTGCACTTCAAAGAAGAGCTTCCTGAGTTTATAACTGCTATTTTCATGATATCTCTGCCGCTTGAATCGCTGTAATAGCCACAGTATTGACGATATCTTCTACCAGACAGCCACGACTTAGGTCATTGACCGGTTTTTTAAGTCCTTGAATGACCGGTCCGATGGCTATGGCACCACTGCTTCGCTGCACCGCTTTGTAGGTATTGTTCCCTGTGTTTAAATCAGGGAAAATGAAAACTGTCGCTGCTCCTGCCACTTTTGAGTCTGGCAGTTTGATACGCGCCACCTCTTTATTGATGGCTGCATCATATTGAATAGGCCCTTCTGCAAGCAGATCAGGACGTTTCTCTTTCACAAGCGCTGTAGCCGCTCTTACCTTATCCACATCTACGCCATGTCCGCTCTCTCCCGTAGAGTATGAGAGGAGTGCCACTTTTGGAGTGATGCCAAAAGTATTTGCAGTATCAGCAGAGGCAATGGCGATGTCTGCTAACTCCTGTGCATTTGGATCTTCATTGATTGCACAGTCACCATAAACCAAAACCTTTGTCTCAAAACACATAAAAAAAACAGAGGAAACAATAGAAACATTCTCTTTTGTTTTAATTATTTGCAGCGCCGGGCGTATAGTGTCTGCCGTTGAGTGAATCGCTCCGCTGACCATACCATCAGCATATCCGCACTCCACCATCATCGTTGCAAAGTAACTCAAATGCGTCATCGCATCACGTGCCGCATCATGACTCAGCCCTTTATGTTTTCTTTTTTCATAAAAGCGTAGAGCAAACTCTTCTTGGTATTTAGAGTTGAGAGGATTCATAAGCGTTGCTTTGGAGAGATCCAGTCCTAGACGCATATAGTGCTCACGCAGTTCATCTGCATCACCAAGTAAAATTATCTCTGCAACATCCCGACGAAGTAGTATTTCTGCTGCTCGTAAAATTCGCTCATCTGAAGATTCTGGAAGTACAATTCTCTTTTTATTTTGACGTGCCATAGCAAAAAGTTTATACTCAAACATCTGCGGTGTCATGATATCATTGTATGTAGTTGCAATTTTCTCCTCTATGGCTTTGACATCGACACTTTCATTAAAAAGTCCCAGTGCCAAAGCTATCTTTCTCTCAGAGTTTACCCGTAGTCTTGAGTGAACTTTCATAATATTTGCAGCGGTGTTGAAAGTGTCACTCTTTACTGAAAGTATCGGTACTTTGAAGCCTTCAAGCCCATCAATAAGTTTTTGGATATTAGGATGAATCTCCATATCAAAAGGAAACACGATGGCAGAAATACTTGGATAGTTTGCAGAGTGCAGTGCTCCATAAAGTCCTAAAATAATGTCCGACCGGTCAGCAGGAACAATTACCAAATCATCTTCTTGAATATAGTCTAAAAAATTATCAAGTGTCAGGGCCGCAACTTTCACAGCTCGAATAATTCGTAAAGGATCATGTTCACCAAGGACAATACTCTTTGCCCCCAAACTCTCCATCACATCTTCAATAGTTGGAAGATTCAGCTCTTCGAGCTCTTTTAAGATGTATGCTGTGTATTTTGTTGTATTGAAAAGTTTTTTGAGTTTTGTGAAATTTTCATCACTTACACGATTTATGAAACTTGCAAAATGGGTGCATCCAACAGAAGTAGAGTACTCATTTTCTATGATTACCTCTTCATAAACCTCTTTTGGATTTTTATCTTTTGCATTGATAATGTTAATGTAGGGTGCACCAAAGTTTTGGGCGATTTTAACATTGAGATCATAAGAAATTGTACTTGTAAGAAAAGATTTACGAATACCCTCGCAGAGTACAAAATCATACTCACTCTCAAGTTTTTTAAACTTTGTTATGAGATTCTCTATGAGTTCGCTATCTTTTCCCTGAGCAATGTGCTCTTCAACCTCTGCAATGTCATACCCATGGCACTCTTCATAAGCGATATCAAGATTGTAACGTTCTCTTATAAATGAGATATCTCCGTCTTGAATATCTTTGGAAAAAATAATAGGGCGAAAGAATGCAACACGATGGAGATTACGCTTGAGTATCTCCATCATTCCCATAGAGACAAAAAGTGTCCCTGCATTTTTTTCTTGTGCTGCTATGTAGAGTGACTTTATTTTCATAATACAAATCCTTATTGTATAATTCTAGCAAAAATTTCAAATATAAAGAAAAAATATGACACCAAAAGAGTTGATGATAAGCAGGTATGAAGCATTTATGAAAAAAGATTGGGAATATCTTGCATACACTTCGACCTCGCAAACTGTAGAAGAGCTTGCAATGATGCCCGACTTAGAGTGGCTTAAACTCGATGTTTTAGATGCACATGAGAATATTGTTGAATTTAAAGCCTATTATAGAGAAGATGGAAAAATCAGCATTTTACATGAAAAAAGTTATTTTATCCAAGAAGAGGGAGAGTGGAAATACAGCGAAGGCGAACTTTTTAACTCAAAGGTAGAAAGGAATGAACTCTGTCCCTGTGGAAGCGGAAAAAAATATAAAAAGTGTTGTGCTTAGGAGAGCTCTTTTACAAAAACGAAACTTTTTTTTGCAAAGCCCTCTTTTTCATAAAATTTATGTGCCTCTTTGCGTGTAAGTCCCGAAGAGAGAACTATGCTTTTACACATTCCCATCTTCGCATAATCTTTTAAATATTCAAGCATCATTTTCCCATACCCCTTTGAGCGATACTTTACATCTGTTACCAGTTCATCCACAAAAAGATGGCGTTTATGGTAGAGGTTTGTCTGCACAATAACACCGGCATAGCTAATGAGTTCCTCTTTTTGAAAAATACCAAGCATTGTATATTCACGCGCACGCATATCATAAATCAAATCTTCAAATTCATCATAGGTGAGCTGCTCACGCAGCTGCTTTACCACGCCCCAGGCAACATCCAACTCTTTTAAGTCTAGTTTTCTTATCTGCATATCTTATTTTACAATAGAGTTCTTGCATAACTCCTAAAATTTTGTAACAATCATACAGATGAGTTTATAGCCCGTGAAAAAGACCCCGATGATGAATTGTTTTGGGCATCGTGTTTACAAAAACTTTGACCCACGGGCAAAAATACTAAAAACTCTGCAAGACCAGCTCAAAAACAAGTTGAATATTGATTTTTATTCAGGAATCATTTTAACAGCACCGCAGAGTCATATACCTCTAATTTAAATATATTTCGATATAATCGCGAAAAATATTATATAGGCTAAACAGAATGGTAACAGTACAAAATTTAACTATGCGTTATGGAAATAGAGTTCTATTTCAAGAGATAAACCTCAAACTTGACCGTCATAAAAGATATGGTCTTATCGGTGCAAATGGTGCAGGAAAAACAACATTTCTTAAAATTCTTTCTGGTCAGATCAATGAGTATGATGGTGAAGTCATCATCCCTAAACAGAACAAAGTGGGTGTTTTAGGACAAAACCAGTACGCTTTTGAAGATTATACAATTATGGATGCCGTCCTTTATGGAAACAAACGTCTCTATGATGCCATTAAAGAGAAAGAAGAGATCTACATGACAGGAGATTTTGAAGATGATGCCGTCAACAATCGTCTTGCAGAGTTAGAGACTATTTGTGTTGAGGAAGATCCAACATATGAGTATGATGTCAACATCGCGAAAATTCTTGAAAATGTCGGTATTCCTGCTGAGCAGCATAATGAACTTATGAGTACACTGGATTCTGCTGACAAATTTAAAGTACTTCTTGCACAGGTTTTATACCCAAAACCAGATGTACTTTTCCTTGATGAGCCTACAAATAACCAGGATATCGAAACAATCACCTGGCTTGAGAATGAGCTTCAACGCCATGAAGGTACTTTGGTAGTAATCTCTCACGACAGACACTTTTTGAACTCTGTTGTTACCAACATTCTGGATGTCGATTATCAAAAAATTCGTGAATTTACCGGTAACTATGATGACTGGTACATCGCTGCAAATGTTATGGCAAAGCAGATGGAACTTGACAATGCCAAAAAACAAAAAGAGAAAGAACAGTTAGAAGCTTTTGTCCGTCGTTTTAGTGCAAATGCTTCCAAAGCTAAACAGGCAACTTCAAGACAAAAACAACTCGATAAACTTCAGATAGATGAGATAAAGCCCTCTTCTCGCCGTGACCCATCCATCGTCTTTAAAGCAAAACGTGTTATGGGTGATGAAGCGCTCAATGTTGAGAAAATTTGCCACGCTTATGGTGATAATCAAGTCCTTAAAGATGTAAGTTTCAAAGTAAATCCGGATGAAAAAATCGCCATTATTGGTGCCAACGGTGTCGGTAAATCAACACTTGTTAAAATCCTTATGGAGGAGATAAAACCAAGCTGCGGCGGTACAGTAACATGGGGAGCTACGATTGAAAGTTCTTACTTTCCACAAGATACGGCAGATATCATCGAGGGTGACGGTACGCTTTATGACTGGCTGCGTGCATTTGATCCAAAACGTGAAATAGCAGAGATACGAAACTGTCTCGGCCGTATGCTCTTTAATGGAGAGCAGCAGGAAAAATCGGTTGTCAGTATTTCAGGTGGTGAAAAACACCGTATGATGCTCTCTAAAATGATGCTTGAAAATGGAAACTTTTTACTCCTTGATGAACCTACCAACCACCTCGACCTAGAAGCTATTGTCGCTCTTGGTGAAGCACTGCATGAGTTTAAAGGCAATGTTATCTGTGTCTCTCATGACCGTGAACTTCTTGATGCTTTTGCTACGCGTATAATCGAGTTACATGAAGATCATACTTATATTGACTTCAAAGGTTCTTATGAAGAGTTTGCAGCAGCTAGAAACGCAGGGAACATTTAACATGTCTGCCTATAAAGAGTACTTAGGTTTAGGCATAGCGGGCAATTTTGCACTTCATCTTGCACAGGCAGGCGAGCTGGAAGATTTTAAAGATGTCATCACAGAAGATGAAGCAGCACCAAAGGGAATATTTCCTTTTTACCTGCCGTGTGAGTTAACAGCCAAGAGTGAACGTCCGCGTACAATGCTCTCAATCTACCCACTCTCTAGTGACAGACTGCAGCTTCCAAAAGAGAATGTCAATGTACAGGCAGAACCGGAAGTGGCACTGCTATGTGAACTTACCTATGAAAAAGATAAATTAATCTACATTGCGCCGCGCTACTTTGGTGCTTATAATGATGCTTCTATCCGTGTTGAGGGAGCGCAAAAGATTAGTGATAAAAAAAACTGGGGTGAAAATTCAAAAGGTTTAGCCGCTGAACTTCTTCCTCTTGATATCTTTGAAAAAGATGCTGCAATGGATAGCTACTCTATCTGCAGTTTTTTGCGTAGAGAGGGTAAACTCCATGCATATGGCGAAGATGTAGAGCTTAAAGGCTACAGCTATTTTCATGAAAAACTCTTAGAGTGGATACTCAAGCAAATCAATACACAAGAAGATTTCGGCCCACTTGAAGATGTCAAATCTTACATAAAAGCGTGTAACAATCCTACAAACCTTCTCATCAGTATTGGCGCAACACGTTATACACCTTATGGTGAAAATACTTTTTTACAAAGTGGCGATGAAGTACTTGTAGTCGTCTATAATCACAACAGATATGCGTTCTCAGAAATTGAAGCAACTCTTGAAAGTCGAGAGTATAACAAAGCTGCTATGAGTGTTTTAGCACAAAAAGTTCTTTAATGAGCCGAGGCAGAAAACTTGACATCTTCATCGGTGCAGAGTTTGAAGAGACATGGGCTCAAGTGCAAAGTCCTCGCAAAAGCACAATAACTTCTGAGATTTTAGAGCCCGCGAAGCACACTTTACACTTCTCTAAAGAGAAACGCCGCGGTAAAGTTGTCACGCTTGTCGGCCCTTTTCATCTTCAAAAAGAAGATGCCGCTGCACTTCTTAAAAAACTCAAAAAGAAGCTTGGCTGCGGTGGCAGCTATAAAGAGAATTTTATGGAGTTTCAGGGAGAACCAAAAACAAAGCTGCGTGAGCTTTTAAGCATGGAAGGTTTTCGTTTTAAAAACGGCCACTAAGCAATTTTTTCGTTATGAATAGGCTTTGTGGTTGCAGCACTCACATTGGAAGTGATAATGTATCTGTCTCGTCCACTCTCTTTTGCTTCGTAAAGCATCTCATCCGCACGTGAAATAAGTATCTTCTCATCTAAAGCATCATCAGCAACACAACAAACAACACCAATAGATATGGTAATAAACTCCCCTGCTTTAGAGTTTTCATGCTTAAGCTCACGTCCTCGCACAGCATCACATATTTCACGGGCAAGTTTTGCGGAGCTTGATTCATCTGTTTCACTCATTAAAACACCAAACTCTTCACCGCCAAGTCTAAAAACATAATCACTTGGACGTCTGAGTGTCTCTTGCAGAACTTTTGACACAGACTTCAAAGCATAATCACCTTCTACATGTCCGTAGGTGTCGTTATACTGCTTGAAATAATCAATATCAAGCATCATAAAGGTGATGTAAGTTCTATTTCTTTTGGCACGTTTGAGTTCTCTTTCATAAATGAAATTAAAATATCTTCTATTATGCAGACCTGTCAAGGAGTCTGTGTAAGAGGCATTTTCAAGCTTTTTATTTGCTCTTTTTAATTTTTTTGCAGAAATTTCAAGCTGTGTTTGGTCTTTTTGAATACTCTTAAATACATACAAAAGTATCAGTAAAACACCTACAATAATAATGGAGAGAATAATACCGATATGCAGAAGCATAGAGTTATAAGTGATTAAAAATTTCTTTCTCTCATAATTGGCTACATTCACTTCGTAATTAATCAATTTTTGCAGTACAGTATGAATATATTCAACTCTGTCTTCGAGTGTATTGATTGAGATTTTTTGTAAATCTTTCCCATTTTTGGCAGCATATAGAATCTGTCTAAAGTACCTGTTTGTTGATTTTATCTCCATATTTGTATATTCAACATACTCCATCTCATCTTCTGTTTTAAAATGAGACATATAACTCTTCCATTTTTTGTCTATATCACGCAGTGCATCTTCAAGATTAAAAACAATTTCAGAAGAGCTCATCTCTTTGCGTGAGGCTTTATAAACAGTATCTGCCAGACCATTATGATATTTTTGAAGGATTTCATTAAGTTCAGTTACAGGGACAAGGGAGCCAAAGTAAAGTGCATCTATATATTTTTTCATTGCATTCACATAGGTAGTTCCAAGAATACCGACGCTAATCAGCCCCATAGTGATGAGTAAAAAAAGAAATAAAAGCTTACTTCTAAGCTTCAATGCTTCAATAAACTGCATACAACCCCTTTATATACTTTTCATTAAGCATATTTTGTGCCATTCTTAGCAGCTTTTATGATAAAATTGCAAAAACAAAAAAGAGATGACTATGGAAGCAAAAGCGATTAAAACAGACAGATATCTATCTACCGCAGATATACAAGAACAGATGCAAAATGTTGAGTATATTATCATGGCAGCCCCTGCCCCGGAGAAATTCAAAAAGACACCAATTCACTTCACTATCTTTTTAAATACAGCGGAAACAATTCCAAAAGAGATTCAAAAAGAGGTACTGGACAAATTTAGAAATGAGCATAAGATTGCAGAACCGGAAGCACTTCTCTCACAAATCATGCCTGTCGGTTTTGCAGTGAGTTCTGCGCATGAGACGCCTATGCCTATGCTGCTTATTAAGCCCGAAGATCAAAGAAGCATTCCCCATGTCCCTATGCATGTCATGGACTTTTTAGCCGATTCCAAAGAATTTCATGAAGCAAAAGAGAAAAATCTTACAGGCTGGAGTTACGCTTATGAATAGATTAAGACTCTAACTCTTTTATCTCTTTTTTTATCTTTTTAGATAAATTTTTGTAAGCCTTTTTTGTCACTAAAATATCATCTTCAATGCGAATTCCGATGCCTCTGTACCTTTTAGGCGCGGCAGTGTCATCCTTATCTATATAGAGACCCGGTTCAATTGTGAGCACCATTCCTGCTTGCAAAGGGATCTCTTTGCCCTTTTTATCTTTATAGGGAGATTCATCATGAACATCTATGCCCATCCAGTGCCCTATGCCATGAGGATAGTATTTTTTATGTGCATTTTTTTTCAAAAGTTTTTTAACACTGCCCTCTAAAATGCCAAGTTGCACCAAACCCCTGCAAAGTAACTCTTCTGATCTTTTTTGTAAGTTTGTCCGCATAACTCCCGGTTTTATCAAGGAAATTATCTCTTTTTGAACATCTAAAACCAGCTGATAGAGCTCTTTTTGTGCTTGAGTGAATACTCCCCGTGATGGGATTGTACGTGTGATGTCACTAGCATAATAGTTATATTCACAACCGGCATCAATTAGTATAAGCCCATTTTTTTCTAACTTCGCACTGTTATTTATATAGTGCAGTGTATTTGCATTGTTTCCCGAAGCGACAATGGAACTGTAAGCATCACTCTGTGCTCCGTTTTTTCTAAAAATATACTCAAATTCAGCCTGCAGTTCATACTCATAACGTAGTTTCTTCGCTCTTTTCATGGCAATATGATGCGCTTTTTTTGTAATTTTCAGTGCCTCTTTTATAGTAGCTATCTCTGCATGGCTTTTAATAAGACGCATCTTTTGAATCGGTTTTGCCGCATTTTTAAAGGTGTCTACATTTTTTGCATAGCGTTTAAGAAGTTTAACCTTTGAGTAGTCAAGCTTGAAATCATAATAAAGTGTATGTTTACCTTCAAGGAATATTTTTAGTTTTGAAGCGAGTTCACTGTACTCAAAAACAGCATCAACATCAAAACGTTTTTTTGCCTGCGATACACCGAGACGTTTACCATTCCAAAGCTCCTCGGTTTTATCTTTTTTATAAACAAACAGATAGCTCTTTGTTTTTTTTGCACCCTTTACAAAAACAAGAGCTGCATTGTCTTCTGTGAAGCCGGACATATAGTAAAAATTACTGTTTTGTCTGTAAGGGTACTCTGTATCATTAGAACGTGTTTTTGCTTCTGCGCTGAAGAGTATGGCGACAGAATTTTCTTGAAGCTTTTTTGTAAAAACTTTTCTTCTTTTTTTGTACTCTTGTTCTTCTATCATCTGCAGCTCTTTGCCAGCCATGCCTGCATCTCACGCAGACTCTCTTGAAGCAGTATGTTAAGTGCATCAACCCCACTTTTTGCATTAGCATCTTTTGTCTGCAACTCTTTAACTATATGCTTAGTAGCTACAACCTGTGCTGTTGCGTTGTCCACCAATACAAAGGAGATATCTACCTTGGCAACCGAGCTTTTTTCATCCGCTGTAAAATGTTGCGTAAAATCAGCCACACTGCTCTCTAACGTATAATCACTGCTGCTAAAAGATTTGTAACTTGTAACGGTCTCAAAGATTCCTGCATTTTGTAGACTTTGCACAATCACATCAGTGATTGCCTTGTTCGGATCTTCTGCCCACTCAGACTGATTAAATGCTCCCTCTTGATACTCTCCGACAACATACTTCATCTTTTTACTCATTAAAGAACTCTTGACAAAAGCCTGTGAAATCTTGAGTGAGCTCTTTGTACAGAGACTCTGCAGAGTATCACTCTTATGCGCATCAACTGCGATTCTATACTGTGTAACTGCAGGGTATGTTGTTGAACATGCAGTGAATATAAGTAGCAAAAAAGCTGTTAAAATTATCTTCATTTATCTCTCTCCCGGAGCAGATTTCAACTCTGTTTTTTTATAAATAATGTCAGATGGATTATGATTAAACTCTTCTAATGTGTTTTGCAAATCTATCATGACATTTTGACTATCAAGCATAGTGTTGTTAATATTATTGCTCATCTTATCAAAGCCGACTTGTGCCTTTGAAAAACTCACAGCCATATTGACCATCGTATCATTCATATGTAAATAGGTAAGTTTTATTGATTCAAATGAGTTATTTATATTATTTTCCCAACTAACACTTTTATTTATGAAATTATCAATATTTGGAATCACATTATCTATTTTATAGGTGATACTGTCTAAGTTATTCATACTGCTTTGAAAATGTTCTATTGTCTTTTCATTGAGGAGTCTGTCCATTTTATCCATGACGCTCGCCGTACGTTTTAAGAGCAGTCCCACCTGTTTTTGATTTTCATCATTAAGCAATTTTTGCGTTTTATACAGTGTAGTTGAAAGCTGTGATGAGACATCCCCAAGGGAGCGTTCAAAATGCTCAAAAAAAGATGGTGTGGTTTTTATAACAGGATACTCTTGACCCTCTTTTGCTTCAAGCGGCGGTGCATCATTTGCCCCTTGCGTGAGGTTAATATAGGTAAGCCCGGTAATACCTTGTGCCGTTAACTTCGCTACTGTATTTTCTTTTATCGGCGTGCTTTTTAAGATATCTACAGTCACTTCCACCTGCTCCGTATTTTTTGGATTAATGCGTAGTTTTATAACTTTTCCTACATTGATTCCTCTATATTTTACAGGAGCATCGAGATTCAAACCAAAAACTGATTCATCAAAATAGATATGGTACTTTTGCATTGCTTCATCACTTGAAGGTTTGAGCATCCAGTATGCAAAACCAAACATTACTGCCAGACCAAACAAAACAGAGATGCCAACCAGTGTATAATTTACTTTATTATTCATTCATATCCCCAAAAAAAGTCTGGATAAAGTCACTTTTAACATCCTTTATCCCCTCTAATGTTCCCTCGTAAACTATTTTTTTATTGTCTATTATAGCAACTTTATCTAAAGTATTATATATAGAGTGCAGATCATGACTTACCATGACAATAGTCAGCCCAAGCATTGAACGCAGTTTCAGTATCAAACTATCAAACTCCCGTGCTGAAATGGGATCCAATCCACTTGTCGGCTCATCCAAAAAAAGCAATTTAGGGTCCATCACCAAAGCACGTGCAAGTCCTGCTTTTTTTCGCATACCACCGCTTATCTCTGAGGGGTAAAGGCTGGCATCTTCAGGATTCAACCCTACCAAACTAATTTTAAATTTTACAATATCATCAATCATCTCTTGTGATAGTTTTGTGTACTCAACAAGAGGCAGTGCAACATTTTCTTTGAGTGTCAATGAGGAAAAAAGTGCGCCAAACTGAAAAAGCACACCCCATTGATGACGCAGACTTTGGGCATCTCTCTCCCCTATCTTTTCAAGTTTTTTACCCAGAACTTCAATACTGCCACTGCTAAATTCCTGCAGTAGGACCATCTCACGCAGCAGTGTTGTTTTTCCACAACCACTCGGCCCCATAATTCCATAAATCTCACCCTCATTGATAGTCAAATTCAGACCATCATGGACTACTTTGTCACCAAAAACAGTGCGTACATTTTTTACACGGATTGATTCCATCTTATATCCCTAAATTTGTGAAGGCTATTGAAAAAACAGCATCACATACAATGACGGCAAAGATAGATTCAACAACACTTTTTGTCGTATTAAAACCAATACTCTGCGTGTCATCTTTGACCATTAAACCTCTATAAATTCCAATAGAAGCAATTAAAAAAGCAAAAAATGGCCCTTTGACGATGCCGACATAAAAATGTTTAGCAGCGATGACTTCACTGAATCTGTCTATAAAAAGGCTTGCTGTAATATTCAGGTCAATATTAGCCACTATCATACCGCCTAGCATTGCCATCATATCTGATACAAAAATAAGTATAGGCATCATGATGACAAGTGCAACTATGCGTGGGAGAACAAGAAAAGCAAATGGCTCAAAACCCATCGTTTTCATAGCATCAATTTCTTGGGTTATCTTCATAGCTCCTATTTGCGCGGCATAGGCCGAACCACTTCGTCCTGCGATGACAATGGCTGTCATAAGTGGTGCAAGCTCTCTAAAAATCGAGAGTCCCAGCATATCGACTATGTAAATATTTGCTCCGTAAATTTTAAGTTGATACGCAGACTGATATGCGACAACAAGCCCGATTAAAAAACTTGTCAGAGCGATGATGCCGAGTGCTTTAATGGCACTCTCATTTATTTCAAATGCTATCTCTTTAAAACGGATGTTTTTCAGGGAGGTCATATACTGCAGATTTGTTGTAAAGAGTTGTCCGAAAAATTGTAAAAAAGAGAGAAAACCAACATAGTTGTCGTAAAAATATTTTCCTATTTCCTCAAGAATATGTTTCTCTTTTTCAGGTTTAAATGCACTTACACTGCGCATATTTTTTGTAACAAGTTCTAAAGTTGATTTTTGGACAGCATCTGTGAGTAATAGAGTGTTTTTTATATTCTTTTGTTGAAAGTATTTTTGTAGATCATAAATAAAAATAGCACCTGCAGTGTCTAAAAAAGCTAACGACTGAAAATCAAGAGTAATCTCTTTAAAAGAGTAGGTTTTTATCTGCTCAAGCTCTTTTTGTGTTTGCGCAATCGTATAGAGCGTCAGCTCTCCTTCAAAGATTATGGAGAGCTGTGCATGGTCTAGATTTATAAGCGGTTTTTTATACATCTAGAAATTTTAAAAATCTCGTTCTAGTAGCTTGCGCACTTTTAAAATAGTAATAATTTTATCAGCCTGTTTTCCAACACCGTCAATGATAGTATCATCCCCAATGACAGTATCAGGTGCAGGGCCAATGTCCTCTTTTTTAATGCGAATTGCCATCGTAAGTCTGTCAATAACAAAACCTGCAACATCATCACCATCACGCATAACAATAAAACGTGTCTCGTCACTATGCTTTTTTAAACTCAGTCCAAATTTTGCACGTAAATCTATCAGTGGAATCACGGCTCCACGTAAATTGAAGACACCTAGAACATATTTTGGCACCTGTGGTACTCTTGTCCATGAAAATGGTTTAATAATCTCTTGAATAGACAAAATAGGTACTGCATACTCTTCATCGCCAATCATAAAACCAACAAGCTGTACAACATCGTCAAGCTGATCCGTAACACTATTTTGCTGATCACTCTGTTTATTAATAATATCTTTTAGTTTATCACTCATTATAAGAACTCCGCTTTAAAGTTAACATTTCTCTGTACAACACTTGCTAAATAATCTGCTGAATATGGTTTTGTGATATATTCAACCATTCCAGATTCAACACCGCGCATACGGTCAGATTTACTTGTTCTTGAGGTCACTGCGATAAGTGGCAGGTTTTTATATCTGTTATATTTTTTAATCTCATTAGCTAGTGTATACCCATCCATACGAGGCATCTCAATGTCTATGAGCATCGCATCAAAGTTATAATCACCCGCCTTTAAGATGTTGAGAGCTTCTTGCCCGTCACCCGCTTCAACAAGTGTCACACCCATAGGTTCTAAGGCTTTTCGCATGATGGTTCTGTCTGTTTTTGAATCATCAACAATCATAACGACATAATCACTTGCACTGTTTTTCTCATTACTTGTTGCAGCACTCTCTTCAGCACCCAGAGCACTTACTTTTACATCTTTTGCCATACTCATCAGTGCCACAACATCAACAATCAATGTTACACCACCATCACCACGGATCGTAGCCCCGGCAATACCTTCAATACCTTTGAGATAATCACCAAGTGATTTAATAACAATCTCCTCTTGACCGACAAGTGTATCTACGATAAGTCCAAGTTTGCTTGTTCCAAGACCAAGGACAACAACATAAGCATGTTCACTTGCATCGAGAATGCGTTCAACTTCAAAAATATCACCAATATGTACAAGAGAGAGGACATCATCACGCAGACGCATAACACTTTTTCCTTCTACTGTGTATATCTCATCTTTTGAGATGCGTACTGTCTCTAAAACAGATGCAAGAGGAATGGCATAATGCT
>JALVXQ010000082.1 GCA_027038255.1 Sulfurimonas sp.
AACTGTTTCCTTAAAATTTATACCCGAGTCCTGCAGAGACAATGAGGACATTACCGTCACTGAATTCTCCATCAAGACTATCGTTCAACACTGTTCTACTCTCATGCATGGAGTAAAGTGCTGAGAAACCTACATCTACACTCTCATTGATTTTATAACGTCCACCAAGTGAAACTGCTTGAGAATCTGTGTCTGGAAGTTCAAAACCGATTGTTTTATCAGGAACAGGACTGTTGTCATAGACATATCCAGCCATCAAAGTTAAATCGTTTAACTCCTGCGTGAGACCTACACGAAATGTATTTGTATCTTTCCAATTTTTTTGAATTGGTGTTCCAAAAATAGCTTCAAGAACTGGACCCTCTGTACCATCATAATTAAAATCTAAACTCTTATATGCAGACCAAAAAGCTTTCTCATAAACAAACTCTACAGTTGTTTTGCTTGCAAAAGTATATGCAGCAGCTAAATCTAATGTTGCTGGTAGGGGAAGACTAACAGCTCCTGGCCCATCATACGTTGTCCCAAATCGTGTTTCAGCTAATTTAGCGTTTCCTTCAACTGTCATATCTATTTTTGATCTGTAAGTCACACCTAGCTCTAAGGCTTTTGTAGGATTATATGCTAATGCAAGGTTGTAACCAAAATCTGTTGAAGTTCCTGTCATATCACGAGAAACATTTGCTAATGCACCAAGAACAACTGTATGTCCATCACTTTTCACAGTTCCATCTGAGTATAAAATTCTAAACCCTACTGCAACTGCAAGCTTATCATTTACTTTAAAAGCTGCTGTTGGATTTATCTCTATAGTCTTTAATGTAAACTCCTGTGCAGAAGTTTTTGCCGGTTCGGTATCCCACCTTTTAGAAAGTCCGCCAGGAGAAACAATACTTAAACCAATTCTTGCATCATTGTCACCTAATTTTTTCGACACATAATGAAGTGTTGGAATAACAAAGTCTTCACTCTCTGATTCTAAATCATATGGACCGGTACCCGATACTGTTCCTTTATAATTAACCTTTTCAAGCCCAATATATGTCAAATCTGCTTCAAGTGCATTTTTATCCTGCATAAAAACCATTTTTGCAGGATTATAGTACGCTGCATCTGCATTTTCATGATTATGTGCGATGTTTGCTGCACCAAGTGCCACTGCATTTGTAGATGTTTCTGGTATTTTAAACCCGCCTGCCATTAAAACTGAACTTGCCACAAGTGACATCAGTACTATTTTTTTCATGATTTCATTTCCCCTATTCATTTTTCTGCTAACGATACTACACTATTTATTCTCAAAAGAATATAAAAGTTCTATCTCTTCTTTCCAAATCGTCTCATCAATCGTCTCTAAAATAAGAGGAATATCATCCATGCGTTCATCGTTCATAATAAAGCGAAATGCATCTAAGCCTATCTCGCCCTTCCCTAGTGAGTGGTGTCTATCTACATGGCTTCCAAGCGGTGGCTTCGAGTCATTGAGGTGCATACCCATAAGGTATTTACGACCTACAATTTTGTCAAATTCACCCCACGTTTTATCATAGGATTCACGCGTTCTGATGTCATAACCGGCTGTAAACATGTGACATGTGTCAATGCAGATACCTATGCGGCTTTTATCTTCTACTTTGTCAATGATGTGTGCCAACTGCTCAAATCTCCAACCAAGGTTACTCCCCTGCCCTGCCGTATTTTCAATGACAGCGCTCACGCCACTCGTCGCATCGAGTGCTATGTTTATAGACTCTGCTATAGTGTCGAGGCATTTGTCTTCTATTGGCTGCATTATCTCACGATTTTCTTTATCTTTTTTCGCTACTTTTTCTAAATGACTGCCGGGATGAAAGTTGAGTCTGTCAAGTCCAAGCTGTGCACATCTTTGCAGTTCATCGATGAAAGCCGCCCGTGATTTTTCAAGTTTTTCAACTTCTGGATGCCCAAGATTGATTAGGTAGGAGTCATGTGGGAGAACATGTTTAGGCAGTATGGTGCTTTTTTGCAAATTTTCTTTAAATTTATCTATCGTTTCACTCTCAAGCGGTTTTGCAACCCACTGTCTCTGATTTTTTGTAAACAGAGCAAAAGCTTTTGCCCCTATTTCCATGGCATTTAAGGGTGCATTATAGACACCGCCGCTAGCACTTACATGTGCCCCTACAAACTTTTTACTCACTCTGTATCCTTGATTTTAAATAGTATGTGATTTTTTCTATCTTTAAAATAAATCTCTTTTTGACTTACACTGTAGTGAATATCTACATCCTGCGTGAGGATATTTTGTATAAATCCAAAAGAGGTTTTTTTGAGGTTTTTCCCGCCGAAGATTTCTTTTCCTAAAAGTATGTTTTGTAAAATAGCTTCAGGATAATTTGTGCTGAGATACTCTGTATTAAAAGTTTTTTTATCTATGCAGCCTTCATCGCTCACGCAGACAAGATGGTTAATCTCTATTCGTTTTACGACCTGACCAGCCATAAAAAGTTCCAACTGCAGAGCATCGTCACTGTGACGCAGGTAACCAATATCTGAAAATCGAAACTTTTTGGTTTTAATCGTCACTATTTTAGTAGTTGTGTGCTCATAATTTTTTATACTGCACGATGCAAAAAAGAGAATCGCAACTACTAAAAAGTACTTCATCTATTTTTGTATAAACTTACCGCATTTTTTTGTTGCAGTTCCACCGAACTCTCTTACCTCAACTGCCGTGCCATTTTTAGCAATCACCTGTCTTTTACACTCATCTTTTGCAATACATTCCGGATTTTCACATCCAATGTTTTCTGGTACTTGTGCCATATTATCTCCATAATTTTTTTGAAATTATAGTAAAATTTTTGCAAATTGTCATACATTAAGTGATTAAATTTAAAATATTATAGAATCTAACAATGAAAATACATATAGATATAGACTGTTTTTTTGTCAGTGCTGCGCGCATAGCAGATAAATCTTTAAAACATAAACCCGTTGTTATAGGCGGACGGAGTGATACGAAGATATTCTCACGCAGTGCTAGGAACCAGACAGTAAATTTTGAAAATTCAGGTAGTTTTGTGCCTACTTTTTATAAAGCCTATGAAGAAAAAGACGATGACATCGCATCTTTTATGGAAAACGGACGACTGCGGGGGATTTTAACGACGGCAAGTTATGAAGCGCGGGCATACGGCATCAAAACTGCTATGAGCCTGCGTGAGGCAAAAGAGCTCTGTCCAGATGTAATCATTAAAGCACCCAATATGTCGCTTTATCAAGAACTCTCCCATAAACTGCATGATTTTCTTTCACGCAAAATTCCACTTATCGAGCAGGCAAGCATTGATGAGTTTTATGGAGACCTCAGCGGCTGGGTAAGTGATGAAGATATTCCTCACTTTATAGACACTCTGCGTCATGAGATAAAAAAAGAGT
>JALVXQ010000083.1 GCA_027038255.1 Sulfurimonas sp.
ATGGTTTTAAAAAACTTATGAAAGATACATTTGTATTTAGTTCGGATTATAAAATACAAACACTGTCTAAAGTATTACAAGATATTAATTTAGAAGATTTTTCAGAAGCATACAGAGAAGAGATTATAACAATAAGAAATAGATTCGCTCATGTAACACTTCAGGAAGATATAAATGAGGATGGCAAGGTTACAAGAAGATACTTTAAGTATAAGGAAGATGGAATAACATTTGATAGTGCTTATTGTAAAGAGATTCGAAGAAATATTAATACTCATAAAATAAATTTAGATACACTTAATAAAAAGCTTAATGAGTAATTTAATAATCTACGGAGATATTCATGGTTGTTATGATCAATTTATATCTCTAAGAAAAAAGATAAATCCAGATAAAAGTGATATAGAAGTTTGTGTTGGAGATATTATCACAAAAGGTAAAAACTCTGTTAAACTTCTAAGATACATACAAGAACACAATATAAAATCAGTTATAGGCAATCATGAAGATAAATTGGTTAGATACTTAGAGCATGAAAATTCTAATAAAAAAAATCCTATATCTTTAGATGAAAACGAAAAAAATATTATTGAAAGTTTAGATAAACAAGATATTGAATTTTTAAAGAGTTTACCACTATTTTTAAAATATAAAAATATAACTATTCTTCATGGTGGAGTACAGAATCATCACAACCTAGATGATATTACAAAAAAAGAAAAATCTAAAATTTTAAGGATGCGATATATTAATACAGAAAACAATTTTATTGCATATGGGAAAGAAGATAATAATTCTATATTTTGGGCTGATTTATACGATGGAAATCAGGGATTTATTGTATATGGACATCAATGGTTTAAAGAAGTAAAAATAAATGAAAATGCGATAGGTATTGACACTGGTTGCGTATATGGAAACAAATTAAGTGCTGTTATTTTCAAGAATGCTGATGTAAATAATTTTAAAATAGAAAGCGTTAAGGCAACAAATGGAAAGTAGAATAAAAGATAATAAAAATTTAAAAAAATTGCCTCTGCAAATTTCTATTGAAACCCCAACAACCCTAAAAAAAGCTATTTCCGCCAACCGTGCTTTAGCAAAACTAAACGGAGTGGCGAAGATTATTCCAAATAGTGCTATTTTAATAAACTCTTTGGTTTTGCAAGAGGCGAAAGATAGTTCTGCTATTGAAAATATCATCACTACGCATGATGAACTTTTTCGTGCTGGGCTTGATGTGTCAGATATTACAAATGAAGCAAAAGAGGTGCAGAATTATCGTCAAGCACTTTTAAAAGGGTATGAGCTTGTAACATCAAACAAGATGCTTTTGAAAAAATACATCATAGAAATACAGCAAGAGTTGGAACAAAATGATGCGGGGGTTCGCAGACAGAGTGGTACAGTTTTAAAAAATGCTGCAACAGGTGAAGTGGTTTTTACCCCTCCACAAGATTATGAAACGATTCAAGAACTTTTAGATAATCTGGAACGTTACATCAATGAAGAAAATGCGATAGATTCGCTTATAAATATGGCTATAATTCACTATCAGTTTGAGTCTATTCACCCTTTTTACGATGGAAATGGTCGAACAGGCAGGATCATAAATATTTTGTATCTTGTGTTAAAAGATCTGCTTGAGTTACCTATTTTATACCTTAGTCGTTACATCATTCAAAACAAGGTAGATTATTACAGACTGCTTCAAGAGGTGAGAACCAAAGAGAATTGGGAAGAGTGGGTGCTTTATATGCTTGATGGTGTGGAGAAGACCTCTTTAAGCACTATTGAACTCATAAATGACATTTATGAACTAATGGATAAAACACAAACTATAATAAAAGAGAAATTACCTAAAATATATAGTAAAGATTTGGTAGAGATACTTTTTATACATACCTATACAAAAATAGAATTTTTAGTCGACGGCTTGGGTATTACTCGAAAAACGGCATCTAAATATCTCAGTGAATTAGAGCAAATAGGTATAGTGAAAAATATACAGATAAAAAACAGTAAATTCTTTATTAATGAAGAGCTTTTTGATATGTTGAAAAAAGGTCTATAATTTACGCATAGGTATTAAGCTATGGGTAAAAAAGTAAATAATTTACCCATAGAGTATGAGCTATGTTAAAAAAACAGTAAAAATTACCCATAGATAAAAGGCAAAAATTGGAAAGTAAAATAAATAGAATAACAGACATCTTGCGGCGTGATGATGGGATTAGCGGTGCTATGATGTACACTGAGCAGATATCTTGGATACTGTTTTTGAAATTTCTTAGTGACTTGGAAGATTCTAAGGCGGATGAAGCGCTTTTGAATGGGCAGGAATATACTTACATACTTGATGATAAGTTTAAATGGAGTTCTTGGGCTTGTCCTAAAGATGCAAACGGTAAACTTGACCTTATAAATGCAAAAAGCGGTGAAGACCTTTTGGAATTTGTTAATAAAGAGTTATTTCCATATCTTAAGGGCTTTAAATCAATCACCCAAGACCCTAAATCCATCAAATATAAAATCGGTGCTATTTTTGAATATTTGGACAACCGCATAGCTAATGGGCATACTCTGAGAGAAGTTTTGGACATCATTGATGCGATGGATTTTCATAATCAGGCTGACTTGTTTCAACTCTCACAGATTTATGAGAAACTTTTAAAAGACATGGGCAGTGACGGTGGGAACAGCGGGGAGTTTTATACGCCTCGCCCGCTTATAAAAGTTATAGCGGATGTTGTAAACCCTCAGGTAGGACAGAGAGTTTATGACCCAGCCGTCGGTTCTTGCGGGTTTCTCATAGAAGCGTATAATCATATGCGATATGAAAACATTGAAGCAAACAAGCAAAGAGAACTCTCAACAGAGCAGTTGAAGTTTTTAAATGAAGATACTTTCTTTGGCAATGAAAAAACGCCGCTCTCTTATGTGATGGGTGTTATGAATATGATTTTGCACGGCATAGAATCTCCAAACATCGCAAAAACAAATACACTGACAAAAGACATCAGAGGTTTGGAAGAGAAAGAGAGATTTGACTGCATTTTGGCAAATCCTCCGTTTGGCGGGAAAGAAAATGACTCTATTCAACAAAATTTTCCTATAAAATCAAATGCTACGGAGTTACTCTTTTTACAGCATATGATGAACTATTTAAAACTAAATGGTAAATGTGGCGTGGTAATTCCCGAGGGTGTACTGTTTCAGACAAACAAGGCATTTCAAGCGGTGAAACAGGAACTTTTAGAACGCTTCAATGTGCATACGATTCTTTCACTTCCTGCAGGTATATTCTTACCTTACAGCGGAGTGAAGACAAATGTCATTTTTTTTGATAGAAACGGTTCGACTTCCGATATATTTTACTACGAAGTAAATCCTCCTTCTAAGCTCACAAAAAACAAGCCTATAAAGTATGAGCATTTCAAAGAGTTTCTTGATACTTGGCAAGAGAGAACACTCACGGACAACTCTTGGATAGTGCATGTAAACGATATAAAAGATTATGATATATCGGCTAAAAATCCTAACAATATTGAAGTCATAGAGCATAAATCGCCATTGGAATTGGTCAAAAATATAAAAGCTAACAATCAAGAGATAGATGATTTGATGGATGAGATTGAAGCTGTGTTAATTGGAAAAGATATAGATGAGTGAGTTGTATGAACTTCCTAAGGGGTGGAAGTGGAAAAATATTAATGATGTATTGTCAGATATGAAAACTGGTACTACTCCACCAAAAAAAGAGCAAAAATATTATAATAACCCAACAATTAATTGGTTTTCACCATCTGATTTTGGAGAACATAAAGAATTAGTAAACTCAAAAAATATGATTAATAACTATTCAATAATAGATAAAAAAGCAAAAATATATCCTCCAAACAGTTTACTCTTAGTCGCAATTGGCGCTACAGTCGGAAAGATTGGAATAGTTAGAAAAGAAGCTTCATCTAATCAACAAATTACTGCAATGCAATTCAAAAATAATATAGATATTGATTTTTCGTATTATTGGTTTGTCAGAATAAAGCAACAAATTATTAATACAGCTTCTGCTGCAACATTACCTATAATAAATCAAAAGGGAATTAGAACTTTACCTTTTCCTCTTCCTCCACTCCAAGAACAAAAAAGAATAGTTATAAAACTGGATGCTCTTTTTGAGAAGATAGATAAAGCTATAGCTCTACATCAAAAAAATATGGATGAAGCAGATGCCTTTATGGGAAGTGTTTTGAATGATGTTTTTGGGGAATTAGAAGAGAAGTATGAAAAAAAGCTATTTCAAGATATTTTTGATAATTATGATGGAAAACGGATACCTATTAAATCGTCAGATAGAGAAAAAATGAGTGGTAATTATCCCTATTATGGAGCAAGCGGAATTATTGACTATGTAAATGATTATATCTTTGATGGAGAATATCTACTTATAAGTGAAGATGGTGCTAATTTAACTGTAAGAAAATACCCTATAGCATTTATAGCAAATGGAAAATTTTGGGTGAATAATCATGCACATATTGTAAAAGCAAAAAAAGATATATCAACAAATAAATTTATGGAATATGCTTTTTCTTATACAGATATAAGTGCTTATATAACTGGGTCAGCTCAACCAAAAATGAGTCAAAGAAAAATGAATATTATTGAATTTACAATCCCACCCCTAAAAATCCAACAAAAAACAGTAAATTACCTAGATAAAATCTCTTTACACATAAAAAGAGTAAAAGAGCTGCAAAAAGAGAAGATGCAGCATCTAAAAGCACTCAAAGCTTCCATTTTAGACCAAGCATTTCGAGGGAAATTATAAAGCTTTTTTAGACAAAACTTTTCGTTCCACTTTTATCGTACAGATTTTTATATCGAAATGTGATGAGGTTTTGCATGATTGCAAAGAGTATGATGAAGTTTAAAAAGCTGCTGCCTCCGTAGGAAAACATCGGAAGAGGGACACCTACAACAGGGGCATAGCCTATGGTCATAGAGATATTCACTCCCATATATATGAAAATCATAAAAGATATAGAGACCGTTACAACCTTTATGAAGTAGTCTTTGTTGAAAATTGCGAGACTCAAAAGATGTAAAATGAGCATTACATAGATGAGAATAAGTCCAAGTGCTCCCAAAAAACCTGTCCGCTCAACGACAAAGGCAAAGATGAAATCACTTGTAGCGATGGGGAGAAATTTCATCTGTGTCTGTGTTGCGTTCTCTTTATCTTTTCCACTCCAACCGCCGGAACCTATAGCAATGATGGATTGCTGTACATGGTAGGAAGGTTTAGCTCCTAAAAAATCTGTAATACGGGTTTTTTGATAATCATGCAGACCATATTTATAAGCAAGTGGAGAGATAAGCAAAATACTGACAGCGATTGTTGCTACTATTTTCCAGTAAATTCCAACAAAAAACAAAACTCCATAACCAATGAGAAGAAGTACAAGAGCTGTTCCGAGGTCAGGCTCTTTGGCTATAAGAACAAAAGGCAGGAGAATATAGAGGGAGAGTTTCAAAAAATCTTTGAGTTTATAGCCGCCAATCGGAGGAGGGTTTCTCTTGATGAGATAGGCAAGCATTAAAATGAGTGCCGGTTTTACAAACTCTGAGGGCTGAATAGTTGCGTTAATGAAGGGAATGTCTATCCATCTTTGTGCTCCAAGACGAGAATGACCAAAAAATTCAACCGCTAAAAGAAGTAAAATATTTCCCCAATATATAAAAGGTATCAGCCAGCTCATTCTGCGGATAGGAAGAAAAAATATTGCTATAAAGGCTATAAAAGCTACACCAACATAGGCTATCTGTTTTTCAGCCAAGGCAGGAACTGCTTCTCCAATCAGCCAGTTAGACATTATGACGAGAGGAATGATAAGAATGATAGAAAGAAAGTCAAATTGTGATAAAATACTCTTATCAAATCTCCACAAGTTTGCAACTCCACAAATAAAATTGTATGATTGTATCATAAAGGGTAAACAATATGTTAAATACAGAAAAATATATCTGTGAAAAATCTGAACGCTTAGACACTTTTCTTACGAGCAAGATAGGACGGACCCGTTCACAAGTAGCAGCACTCATTAAAAATGATTCTGTTTTTGTGGATGATAAAAAAGTTTCACGACCGGGTGTGAAGTTAAAAGAAGGAGAGGAAATTCGTGTAGAATTTCCTGAAGTCAAGCACTCTAAGGCGCAGAAAGTTGACTTTGATGTCGAAGTGCTTTATGAAGATGAAGATGTTTTAGTCATCAACAAGCCAAGTGGCGTGACAGTGCATCCCGCACCTAGTGTAAAAGAGCCGACTCTGGTTGACTGGTTGAAGCACAAAGGTATTCGACTCTCTACCATCAGCGGTGAAGAGCGTCATGGCATTGTTCACCGTTTAGACAAGGGAACAAGCGGGACGATGGTTGTTGCAAAAAACAATGAAGCACATGAATTTCTCTCAAAACAGCTGCAAGATAAGAGTATGGGAAGATATTATATTGCTCTTGTTACCCCTCCGTTAAAAGATGATGTTACAATAATAGAGTCAAACATAGGGCGGAGCTCTCATAATCGTCTGAAAATGGCATCTGGAATTGAACATGGAAAGTATGCAAAAACCATGTTTAAACATTTGGCATTAGAGAAAGATGAAAAAGTACAATTAATCGCATGTAAACTCTTTACAGGAAGAACACATCAGATTCGTGTTCACTTAGAGAGTATTAACCGTCATATACTGGGTGACCATATTTATGGTTTAAGCCCTAAGGTAGAGAAGGCGGAACGTGTTTTGCTTCATGCTTATTTAATATATTTTATTCATCCGACAACGAAAGAAAAGCTCTATTTTAAAGCAGACTTTGATGCTGTGATGAAAGAGACAATAGATAAAAAATTTGATAGGGAGATTTTAAATGAAGTTATCGATACTGACTACATTATTCGCAGCTTCACTGCTGCTACTTAGCGGCTGTGCTGATCTGACACCGACACCAAAAGAGAAAGTTGTAGTTGACTCTACGCTTCCTACTGTGAGTTTAACTAAAAACGGCATTATTACAGATATGAAAACAGTGGCTTTTGAGTGGAAAAGTATTACTGACCCAAGAGTAGAGGGGATCTATGTATATAAGAAATCTCCAGCAAATAAAGACTCAAAAGAGTTGGAGTACTATGACACAATAGATACACGATACTCAACACACTATGTAGACCGTGTTGTAGAACCAGACACAAAATACAGTTATGCTTTTCGAGTATTTGCCAAAGAGTCTCAAGGTGTCAATTCTAAAGTATTTGTTGTAAATACATTGCCGGTGCTACAGTCTGTCTCTTGGATTCACTCAATCGGAGGACTTCCAAGAATTGCCAAAATTATTTGGAGACCACATGTGAGTGAAAGAGTTGAATCGTACATTATAGAGAGAAAAACTTTTGAAGACAAAGAGTGGCATCAAATTGCTGAGTTAAGCGGAAGACTCAATGCTGAGTATATTGATACAGGGCTTGAAGATAATCATGTTTATATGTATAGAATCAGAGTCAAAACATACGACGGAATCATCTCAACACCTTCTCAGATTGTAAAATCAGTAACAAAACCACTGCCAATAAGTGTTACAAATATTAAAGCTACAAAAAATCTTCCAAAAGAGATAAGAGTTACATGGAGTGCTTCAACACAAAAAGATTTTGCACGCTACTATCTTTACAGAGCGAACGATATTGACGGCTCATATGAGCTTATAGCAAAATTGTACAATCCTAAATTCACAGATAAGATAGATGAAGATGGGAAAGCCTACTTTTACAGAGTGAGTGTTGTTGATAAAGATAGTTTAGAGAGTGAACATGAAAAAAATACAGTTATGGGTACAACGCTTGTAAAACCAAATGCACCAGCGATTGTAGAAGCAAAACTTGTCGGTTCAAAGATAGAACTGAGATGGGATAAAAGTGACCCGAGAACAACATCATATATTGTAATGAAAAAATCGAAAAAAGGTTGGTTTGATGAGGTACAAAAAGAGTACAAAGGAATTAAAAAAAGTTCTTTTGTTGATTCGAGCATAGAACCAGATACACTTTATACATATACCATATATAGCGTAGATGAAAACTCTATTGTCTCTGAGCCAAGCATAGAAGTGCAGATAAAAACTCCGGAATCAAAAGAGATTATAGCTGCACCAAAAGCTAAAGCAGCTGAAAAAGAGGTGGCAAAACCTGTCCAATCAAGCAGTACGGAGACAACTGTTGCCCCTGATAAAGATTTAGATTTGAATGGACTTTAATGCCACATCTGCATATAAAAAAGTTTAAAACTGTTGATCTGCCTCTCACGCAAGATGAGGTGTATTTCAACTTTATAGCCGACAATGCCACTCACGCAGATGAGAAGTTGATTGCAACAAATTATGAGGGAGAAGATTTCTTTTTACTCGTAAAGCAAGAGGAGGGGAGAAGCCTTTTAAAAACAGATAAGCTGACCCGTCCTGCTTCCATTTATAATGTTCATAAAGCTTTGCTTGCATATGCAAAAGCAGCAAATTTAGAGATTATCGCATCGAATGTTCCAGAGGGTAAAAAAAATGTGCATCTGCAAGAAGCGACAGCACTCAAAAAGATAGACTATTTTGCCAAAGATTTCCCGCGTGAGAAAGAGCTACGGATAGAAGTCGGTTTTGGGTCAGGTCGTCATCTTCTGCATCAGGCAGCTGCGAACCCTGATGTACTTTTTATAGGCATTGAGATTCATCGTCCCTCTATTGAACAGGTTTTAAAACAGATAGTGATTCAAAAGCTTGATAATGTCTTACTCCTTGATTATGATGCACGACTTTTTATGGAACTTGTACCTTCAAACCTTGTGGGCGCAATTTATGTGCATTTTCCAGTTCCTTGGGACAAAAAACCGCATAGACGCGTCATCTCTACGAGCTTCATAGAAGAAGCCCGCCGTGTTTTAAAAGTAGGCGGAACGCTTGAATTGCGTACAGACAGTGAAAATTATTATGCGTACTCTTATGAGACATTCATTGCATTTCCAAAGATCACACTTAAGATAAACAAGAACAAAGAGATAGCCATCAGTTCTAAGTATGAAGACAGATGGAAAAAGATGGAGAAGAACATCTATGATGTCATCATGGAAAATGATGAAGCCTCTCCTGAACTTAAAATTGAGGGTGATTTTTCGTTTGAAGAGAAAAATCATCTGCCATATGAAGAACTTTTAAAACTCCATAACGAAACAATACGTTTTGAGGGTGGATTTATACATTTTGAGAGAGTCTATCAGCTAGAAGATGGTGTAATGTTACGCATATCAATGGGAAGTTTTGACAGACCTGAGCATCTTTATCTTATCATAACAGAGAATAGACTATCATACTATCCAGAATTGCCTCTGCGTTCACCTGTCAATCTTGAGGCACATAAACAGTTGATAAAGGCTATAAATGGATAAAGTGATCATTGCTGAGAATCTTTCCCTTGCATACTCTAATGATGAAACGATTATTAATAAAGCCAATTTATCCATAGACTCCGGTAGTTTTGTTTTTATTACCGGTGCGAGTGGTAGCGGAAAATCGACACTTTTAAAATCTTTGTATGGTGCTTTAAAGCCTATAGAAGGGAGTCTGGTTGTCGGTGGTGTTGAATTAAAGGGTGTATCAAGTAAAAAACTTAACTTTTTACGCAAACACCTCGGCATTGTCTTTCAAGATTATAAACTTGTAAAAGAGTGGACGATAGAGAAGAACATCATGCTTCCTCTCATCATAAACGGATATGAAAAAACAGTTACACAAAATCAGGTAGATTCACTTTTAAAACATGTAAAACTACGCCATCAGGCAGGAAAATATCCACAAGAGCTTAGTGGTGGAGAGCAGCAGCGTGTGGCAATGGCAAGAGCTTTGGCGCATAACCCGATTTTAATCTTAGCAGATGAGCCTACAGGTAACTTGGATGACTACTCATCACAGCTTATCTGGAATCTGCTTGAAGGTGCAAATGAACAGCTCAAAACGACTGTAATCGTTGTTACCCACCATATTCCAGAAACCATGAAAACGGATTATAAACATTACCATATAGAGTTTGGAGACATACGTGAAGTCCTTTAAAAATCATCTCTCTTTAGTTATTGCACTTTTAAGTATTCTTTTCTCCCTGCAGGTTTTTACAATAGTCGACAGAGCCATAGATGCATATAAAGAGAACCTGGCACAAAACTACTCTTTGGTCGTTGTTGCACAAAAACGTCTTGATACGAGTCACATTATAAGTGCAAACAGACTGATTGAGAGTATGAGTGAACTCTCTCCTGATGATGTCATTAAAAAGCTTAACAGCGGTATCAGCAAACAAAACATTGCGCTTTTAAAGTTGACCTTGCCGAAATTTTATAAACTCAAACTTAAGCATTATCCTTCACCGCGTGAACTTGATACGCTTACAAAATCACTGCTACAAACAGCGTCTATACAAAAAGTAGAAACATTCAGTAAAACACATGACACGACCTACAAACTGCTTTTACTTTTTAAAACAGTTATTAGTGTCTTTGCATTTACAGTGCTCATTGTTACGATACTGCTCATTTTTAAAGAGTTACGCATCTGGCAGTTTAAACATAATGAGCGTATGAGTATTATGGGCCTGTTTGGTGCTCCTGTTTGGCTCCGTTCAGCAGTACTTTTTCGACTGGCTATTGTAGATGCACTCATCGCTTCCGCACTCTCGTTTGTTGTTTTTTCCTATCTCTCAGCAATACCATGGGTTACCGAGCAGTTTAACAATATTGGTATTCATGTCGTTGTTTTTGATACAGTGTATGACTTTTTAATTATGTTGGGTATTTCTATAGTAGTTTCGATGCTATTGGCGACTTTTATTGTGTTGGGACATAAAGAAGAGGTATGATGCATCGTTTACTTCTGCTTTTTGTTCTTCTTATTGTCTCAGCTCATGCACGAGGCGATATAGATAAAAAGATAAAAAAGACAAGTTCTAGATTGAACTCTTACAGCAAAAACTACTCAAACCTCAATAAAAAAATGTCTAAAACGGCGCAAGCGATACTCCTACAAAAAAGAGAGGTCATTAAGCAGGATACTTACCTGAAAAAGTTAAAAGAAGAGTTGCTTACAAAAGAGAGCAGCTACAAGCTTAATGGAAAAGAGCTGCAGCTTTTAAAAACTACGCAGCAGAAATTAAAGAAAAAACAAAATAGGCTCGAAGAAGAGCTGGTATTTGTCATTGCACAGAGTGTTTCACTCTCTGTTGTTTTAAACGAAGAGTACCCGGCAACGCAAGAGGGTCTCATAGAGTTTGAAGTACTCAAATCAATGCTTAAAGAGTCCAAAGCCAAAGCCAAAAGTTTAAGTACGCTTTTTTTTGAAAACTCAAAAGTTATTGACACTTTAAACAAAAAAACAGACTCTTTAGAAAAGTCAATTGCTTCTATTGATGGCAAAAGAAAAGAACTTCTCAAAACGCAGGCTGCAAATAAAAAGGCTCTCAAAAGATTAGAACGCGCAAAAACTTCCTATAAAAAAGAGCTCAGAAAACTTCTCAGAAGACAAAATGCGCTGAAAAAGACACTCTCTCAACTCAACTTGATTAAAATAGATGAAATCAAAAAAGCCAAAGAGGAAAAAGAGAGAAAAGCGGCCTTTAAAAGAGAAAAAATTGTGCTCAATGAAAATCTGCCAAAAGTAAAAAGACACGGAAGCTCTTACCAGAGTGTAAAGACTATACGCTACAGAGGTCCTAAGACTATTGCACCACTGCATAGTTATACAATTACAAAAAAATACGGAACATACACCGACCCGATTTATGGGATTAAGATATTTAATGAGTCCATATCACTCAAGCCAAGGCAGGCAAATGCCAAAGTGAAGACAGTCTTTAATGGAAAAGTCATCTATGCAGACAAAACTGCGGTTTTAAATAACATTGTCATAGTGGAACATAAAAATGGTCTGCATACTATCTATGCCAACCTTTCTCAAATCGCTCCAAATATACGAAAAGGGAAAAAAATAAAGCGTGGTGCAGTCATTGGACGTGTAAAGAATGAGCTTGTTTTTGAAGTGACACAAAAAAGTGCACATATCAATCCTATACGATTATTTAGATAGTTTTAGATATAATCGCGAAAATTTTTTAAATAAAGAGAAATAGTATGAACTTTATTCAAACTCGTGGTGTTGATAACTCCAAACCAAGAACAGTAACATTTTCAGAGGCGATTCTTAGCCCAATTGCTTCATTTGGCGGTCTTTATGTACCTGAAACTCTCCCGAATTTAGGGGAAGCATTTTTAAATAAGCACCGTAGCTCTTCGTATAAAACTCTTGCAAAAGATATGCTTGAGACTTTTGCGATTGATATTGATGCAGAGGTAATTGATGAAGCCCTTGCTCTGTATGACAAGTTTGATGATGCAAAGAATCCTGTTCCTGTCATCAAAGTAAAAGAGAATCTCTATGTGAGTGAGCTCTACCATGGACCTACACGTGCATTTAAAGATATGGCACTGCAGCCTTTTGGAATTGTGCTCTCTTCAATTGCACAGAGACTCAATGAAAACTATCTCATCCTTGCCGCAACAAGTGGTGACACAGGCCCTGCCGCTTTAGAGACCTTTAAAAACCGCGCAAATGTTAAAGTGGCGTGTCTCTACCCTGATGGTGGAACAAGTGATGTACA
The DNA here is from genome assembly GCA_027038255.1 of Sulfurimonas sp. Taxonomy (GTDB): domain Bacteria; phylum Campylobacterota; class Campylobacteria; order Campylobacterales; family Sulfurimonadaceae; genus Sulfurimonas. The sequence goes on from JALVXQ010000083.1 coordinate 12,742, forward strand.
GCGCCTGCAAATGGTTACAGAAGATGCGAAAAATTTAAAAGTCATTGGTATAAACGGTGTTTTTGATGATGCACAAAATGCACTAAAACGTCTTTTGGCAAGTGACACATTTAAAAATGCACTACAGGAAAAAGAGACAAAACTCTCAGCTGCGAACTCTGTAAATTTCGGGCGTATCATTTTTCAAATTATTTACCATATTCACTCATATTTAGAGCTTGTTCGTCAAGATGCCATCAGTATGGGTGAAAAAGTTTACCTCAATGTTCCATCGGGGAACTTTGGAAATGCACTTGGTGGATATTATGCTTGGAAAATGGGACTGCCAGTTGAAAAAATCATCATCTCATCAAATGAAAACAATGTATTGACTCGTCTTATTCGCGATGGCAAATATGACCTGCGTGAATGTGAAGTAGTGAGTACGACATCACCGGCGATGGATATTTTAAAATCTTCAAACGTGGAGAGAGTCCTGTTTGACCTCTTTGGACAAGAGAGAACAAAAGAGTTAATGTTTGACTTAGAAGCGAAAAACTTTTATGAGCTGCGTGAGGATGAACTTGCGAAACTACGTGAGTTTTTTGATGCTGACTATTGTACCGGGGAAGAGGGTAAAAAGTATATAAAAGAGACTTTTGAAAATGATAACTATTTGATGGATCCACATACTGCTACATGTATGAAATCATATGAAACATGCTCAAAGCCTGAGATAAAAAGTATTATCTACTCAACTGCAGAGTGGACAAAATTTTCACCTGTAATTGCCAATGCGCTGACTGGTGAAGTTGATACAAAAGACATCGATGCGCTCGAATCCATCGCAAAAGTTGCAAAACTTGAAATTCCTGCAATGATTAAAGGTCTTTTTTCAAAAGAAATAGCACAAAAAACTGTCATTGAAAAAGAAGAAATTGAAAATGAGATATTGAAGTTTTTATAACTTTAATATCTTGGAATCCCTCCGTAAACCCTTATATAGAGCCATATATAAAAAATATCCAGATCAACATATAAAAAATTATAATACTAAACAGCTGTTTCTAATCTTGTATCTAATAATAATAAATAACATATTAAGGCATAGTTAATTTATTTGATTGTAGAATTAGATTATAGGATAGATAATGAATGAAACAGTAGAAGATGAGTTAACAAAAAAGCGTAATATGCTTTATTATAATCAACTTGTTATGAATGAGAGAAAAGCAAAAGGTTCTAAAGGGCATAAGCGTGCCAAAAAAAGAGGACAAAGCTTTGGCTCTCAAGAGGTCAGTTTTAGAG
>JALVXQ010000084.1 GCA_027038255.1 Sulfurimonas sp.
CACCGTTGAACCGCTGCAGTACCACCCCGTATTGCGGGATTTGAAAGTAGATAAACAGCAGGCAAAAACAACACTGCAAAAGAGCCAGACATGGCTGCACAGCTATACGGAGGTGGCATTGACTCCCAAAGATGCACATTTGACAGAGAGACAAACCGACTGCATCCTCTGCGACAGCTGTTACTCTGCCTGCCCCGTCTTTGCCGTCAATCCCGACTTTCTCGGACCTTTTGCACTCACACGCGCCTACCGCTACACGGTGGACAGACGTGAAGGTGAATCCAAAAGTATTGTCGATGCCGTACAGCAAAACGGTGTGTGGGACTGTACACTATGCGGTGAATGTACTGCCGTTTGTCCCAAAGGCATAGACCCTAAAATGGATATTACCATGTTACGCGGGGAGTCCCTCAATCACGGATACAGCGATCCAAGCTTTGCAAACCAAAGCTTTGGTACGCCTGATTTTGGAGGAGGATTTGGGTTTGATCTCTAAAATATAAAATTAAGCTTAATATAGAATTTATTTCAATAAAATATGTAAACTTAATCGAGGGATCTAAATTATGGATTTATTGGATTATAATACAACAAAACTTATGGGTAATGTCACAAGTGATTCCATTTCCTCAAAAGTAATTGTGACTATTATTGTTGGTTTCATCTTATCTTTATTTAAAACTGTACGTAATTTTTTTTTATTTATATGGAATAAACTTATATGGAATAAACTCAATGAAATATTTAAAAAAGAAGCTTATGAAGTTCTCGACTTAAGAAAACATGTTACAGTATGTGCAAATGGACATCTTATTGTATTACAAGACTTTAGACTAAAAATTAACAAACCAGACTCAGCAGAAAAATTTCATAGACTAATAGATGTTTCTGATGGAGCAGATAGTTGCAGACTTCCTCCGTTAGCCACAATGGAAAAAACATCTAAATCAAAGAGATTTAATGACTATGGATTTTGGTATAAATCAAATCCTGAAAATATAATCACTAAGGTAAAAGAGAAAACTCCCCATAAAGGAATAAAAAAAAGAGAGGAATTCTATTTCCAATTTAATAAAAAAGAGTTAAAAAAATTAAAATCAAGAGTTATTAAAATAATGTATGGTTTTAGTATAAAAAAAGGGCAACCTTTAAATAATGGTGAATTTGACTACACATGCATAAGTGATAAAGACAGAAATTCGACAATTAAAACAGGTTTCCAAGTGCAATATAAAATGAACAAAATAGAATACATTATTGGCTTAGTTGATAATTTTGAAATAGATGAAGAAAATATTAAAATGTGGTATTATCCAAAAGGGTTTGACCATGAAAACTTAAAATCAAAAATTAAATATCAGAAAAAAGATGATTTGTTTTACAACAAGTTTAATCTAACTATACATAAACCAGAAATTGGGTCTATTATACTTATTGAAATTCCAATTCCTAAAGTGAAACATTAATATTCTATTAATATTTTATTGATATAATAACTTTAACCTTATTAAAGGAGAAACTATGTATACAAAAAGATGGGAAATAGACGGATAATTCCGTAATTCCGATTCTTTAATTAAGTTGCCTAGTTTTAGGTCAATAATACATCGTATAGTATACTTTTCATAAAGTATACTATACATAAAAACAACTGCCTATACAAGAGGTGGTATAAAATCGCCCATTTAATTGTATCTTTGATTTTTTAAAATGATCCTCTTATCTCATTAGGTATCTTCCTTGGACGCATTGTTTCATTGTCCACAAAAACCCACTCAGTTTTACCCTCGCAAATAACCACACCATCTTTAATACGGCTGATCTCGTAACGACGGGTAGAGAGAATTTTACCAATATCCTCTATCCATGTTTTCATTTGCAACGTATCATTTTCAAATGCAGGTTTTTTGTACTCGATATGGTGCGACTTTGCTACCCATATACCACCATATGTCAGACAGACTTCATGCCCCGCACCTACCGACTCCGAATGCTTCGTTGCCGCTTCGATCATCCATGAAAGGTAGGTAACATTATGGACGTGTCCGTTGAAGTCAATGTCCAACGGCTGTACAGAGAAACTGTACGTAAAGGAAGAAAGATTAGATGTCACGGGGATCGACGATCTTCCCGGCAATCGCGCTGGCTGCCGCAACAGCCGAGTTGGCAAGGTAAATTTCGGACGTTCGTGCACCCATACGGCCGACGAAGTTACGGTTGGTCGTCGCCACACAGCGCTCACCGTCACCCAAGATACCCATATAGCCGCCGAGGCAGGCGCCACAGGTCGGGTTGCTCACCACCGCGCCCGCTTCGATAAGGGTATCGATGAGCCCCTCGTGCTGTGCCTGCATCAAAATCTTCTGTGTTGCCGGAGTGACGATCATACGGGTATGTCTTGCCACACGCTTGCCCTTGACGATCTCTGCCGCGATACGTAGGTCCTCAAGCCGCCCGTTGGTACAGCTTCCGATCATCACCTGATCGATCTTAAGATCGTCGGCTACCGCCTGCTCTACAGGCTTACCATTGCTTGGCAGGAACGGATAGGCGATGACTGGAGAGAGGTTCGCCATATCGATAGTGATCTCCTGTACATAGTTTGCATTCGCGTCAGAGTAGTGAAGCTTCGGTTCACTTCTGAGTCCGCCATTGACCTCCGCGCGCTCATCAAGGTAGGCTTGTGATACTTCGTCGATAGCGAAGATACCACTCTTCGCCCCCGCTTCGATCGCCATGTTACACATAGAAAAGCGGTCGCTCATACCGAGATACTGTACCCCTTCACCTGTAAACTCAATCGCTTTGTAGAGTGCGCCGTCCACGCCGAGGATGCGGATCAGCTCAAGGATGATATCCTTGCCGTAGATATGCTTACCCGGTTTGCCAACCAGATTGACTTTGATAGACTCCGGCACTTTAAACCAGTTGCCACCCGTAATAATGGAGAAGGAGATATCAGTACTTCCCATCCCTGTCGAGAAGGCTCCCAGCGCGCCGTGTGTACAGGTGTGGCTGTCTGCACCGATGATCACATCACCGGGGATCACCAATCCTTTTTCAGGCAAGAGCGCATGCTCGATCCCCATATCTTTTTCATCGAAGAAATACTTAAGGTCATGCTTGTAGGCAAACTCACGGCTGATCTTCGCCTGGTTGGCAGAGGCGATATCTTTTGCCGGGATGTAGTGATCCATCACGATGGCAAAGCCGTCAGGATTGGCAAGTTTCTCTGCTCCGCTCTCTTCGAATGCTTTGATAGAGATGGGGGTAGTAATGTCGTTACCGATGGTCATATCGATCGGCACTCTGACGATCTCACCGGCATAGACATCACGCCCGGCATGCTCGGAGAAGATCTTTTCTGTTATCGTTTGTCCCATAGGAAAATCCTTAAAAT
>JALVXQ010000085.1 GCA_027038255.1 Sulfurimonas sp.
GGATATATCTGCTGTAAACGATAGAAAATTGCACTAGTGCAATGAGCTTTGCGCTGAGCAAAACAAAGCGTTAGCGTAGCTAGAGGAATTATTTCCTTTAGCGTAATAAATAGATGAAGGGTTACCCTTCATTTTATGAAATAAAATTAAGGAAATGAAATGGCATTAAATGTTTACTATGACAAAGACACAAGTTTAGACCTAATCAGAAGCAAAAAAGTTGCAATGATTGGTTTTGGTTCACAAGGACACGCTCACGCTGAAAACTTAAGAGACAGTGGTGTTGAAGTATGTGTTGGTCTTCGTAAAGATGGATCATCTTGGGCTAAAGCAGAAGCAAAAGGTTTTGAAGTATTAACAGTTGCAGAAGCTACGGCAAAAGCGAATGTTATTATGATTCTTCTTCCTGATGAAAATCAAGCGGAAATCTATAAAAATGAGATTGAGCCAAACCTAAATGCTGGTGATACTATTGCATTTGGTCATGGTTTTAACATTCATTACAGCAGCATTATTCCAGCTGCAGACATTAATGTTACTATGATTGCTCCAAAAGCTCCTGGACATACAGTTCGTTCTGAGTTCGTTCGTGGTGGTGGTATTCCTGACCTTATTGCTGTTGGAAACAATCCTTCAGGAAATACAAAAGAGTTAGCACTCTCTTATGCTTCTGCTATTGGTGGTGGTCGTACTGCAATCATCGAGACAACTTTCAAAGATGAAACTGAAACTGACCTTTTTGGTGAGCAAGCAGTTCTTTGTGGTGGTGTAACTTCTTTAGTTCAAGCTGGTTTTGAAACATTAACTGAAGCTGGTTATGCTCCAGAGATGGCATATTTCGAATGTCTTCACGAACTTAAATTGATTGTTGATTTAATGTTTGAAGGTGGAATTGCTGATATGAGATACTCAATCTCAAATACTGCTGAGTATGGTGACTATGTTTCTGGTAAACGTGTTATTAACGACGAGTCAAAAGCTGCTATGAAAGAGATTTTAAAAGAGATTCAAGATGGTAGATTTGCAAAAGACTTCATCTTAGAAGGTCAAGCAGGGTATCCTCGTATGAATGCAGAGCGTACAAATGCACGTGCTTCATTGATTGAGCAGACAGGTGTGAAACTTCGCGACATGATGCCGTGGATATCAGCAAACAAAATCGTAAACCAAGATAAAAACTAATATATTTTTACTTTCTGCACTTCATCTTCGGATGATTTGTGCAGTCACTTACTAAAGTAAGCTCCCTTTCAAAAACATCCAAATCTAAAGCACATAAAGCCAAAATCTAATAGTTTTTCCGAACTATAGAAATCTTCAAATTTAAGCTATAATCATTATAAAACAATTATGAGAGAATAAATGGCAAAACGTATTTTTGTAACGGCTACCAATACTGATATCGGTAAGACCTATGTAACTACACTTTTGATGAAAGCGTTCACACAAAAGGGATACAAAGTCGGTGTGATAAAACCTGTGGAGACTGGGGTGAAAGAGGGTGTTTACCCTGATGGAGATCTACTTTTAGGACTTTTAAAACAGCTTAATCCGCTTGCCTGGTCTTTGGAGGTTGAAGATATCGTGCCTCTCTCTTATGAATTGCCTGCAGCCCCTTACATCGCTTCTGGTTTTGCCGCAATTGATTACAGAAAAATCAATCATGCTATTATGCAGCAAGAGGCATTTTGTGATATTTTGCTTATTGAGGGTGCAGGCGGTTTATATGTACCGCTGGATGAAGATGTGATGATGATAGATCTGATTCAAAAACTTGATGCTGTGGCTCTGCTTGTGACACACTGTAATCTTGGCTGTATTAATGATACGCTGCTCTCGCAAAAAGCTCTGGAATCTAAAGGTATTGTCTGTGAGACACTTTTTAACTGCAGAGAAAATGATTTGAATTTTTCTACAGTGAGTGAGCCATATTTTACAAAGAGAGGTTTAAAGGTTTTAAAAAGTGCTTCGGACATTGACACGCTCTGCGATGTCTTGTATAATCTCTAAATAAAATGAGCAGGAGGGCAGATGCAACATTTAATACGTACAGATGATTTTACCAAAGCAGAGATAGAAGAACTTTTAGTCGATGCAAAACATTTCAGTGACGGCAGATTTGAGCGAATCTTGGAAGATAAAATCATTATTACGCTTTTTTTTGAAAACTCTACACGAACAAAGAGCTCTTTTGAAATTGCTGCTAAACGTCTTGGAGCGGAGATCGTGCATCTTGATGTAGCAAAAAGCTCTACAAAAAAAGGTGAAACACTTGTAGATACGGCAATGAATCTCGATGCGATGGGGCCGCATGCCATCATCGTTCGACATCAAAATGCAGGGGTGCCTCAGATTCTTTCCAACCATACAAAAGCAAGTATCTTAAATGCAGGAGATGGTGCACACGCTCACCCTTCTCAGGCTCTTTTAGACCTCTATACGCTCAAAGAACATTTTGGTGATGTCAGCGGCAAAAAGATAGCCATAGTCGGTGATATTAAAAACTCCCGTGTGGCAAATTCAAACATTGAACTGCTGACGCGTTTTGGAATGGAAGTGATTTTAGTGGCACCACCGCATTTTCTTCCAAAAACTTCTCTGCACACAACGCATTACCTGCGTGAGATAATAGATGAAGTGGATGCCATTATGAGTCTGCGAACGCAGACAGAACGTCACTCCTCACAAAGTTATGCCTCTTTAAAAGATTATGCGAGTGACTTTTGCATTACTGAAGAGTTAGTCGGAAATCGTGACATTATACTGCTGCATCCCGGTCCGGTTCATAGAAATATTGACATCACCGATGGAATGCTTGAAGATGAACGCTGCAAAGTACTTGAGCAGGTCACTAATGGGGTAAATATTCGAATGGCAATACTCAAAAAGTTGATAGTTTAAACGGGTTGATGTCTTTTCAGAGAGTAAATGCTTTAGCAAAAGAGGGTACACCTTTTTTACTCATTAGTGATTTTAAAGCGCAAAATGTAGAAGTCTATACAAAAGATGAACTCAAAAAAAGTGATATAGAGTTTTGTATCTGTGAAGATTTTGAGTATAAAGAACATTCCCATTTTTTACAAAAAATGCCATCTGACTTTAGTGAGTATAAAAAAAAATTTGATGCAGTCATTGATGAGATAAAATCAGGCAATACCTACATACTTAACCTCACGCAGCCAACACCCATAGAAACAGAGCTTTCGCTTAAAGAGATTTATACCCTTGCCAATGCCCACTATAAACTGCGTGTAAGAGATGAATTTGTCTGTTTCTCTCCTGAAAAATTTGTGCAGATTAAAGATAACTGCATCCACACTTTTCCTATGAAAGGGACGATTGATGCAGCAATTGTCAAGGCTGAAGCAAAAATTCTCTCCAATGAAAAAG
>JALVXQ010000086.1 GCA_027038255.1 Sulfurimonas sp.
AATTGTTAGCAGAGGAGATGTACTACTTAATGGTACTTGGTAGAAAGTTTGAGTATGCTGCCAAAGAGAACTATATGAAAGGGAATGTTTCCGGATTTTTGCATCTTGACATTGGTCAGGAGGCTTTGAGTGTCGGGGCTATCAAAGCTTTTGAAAAAGGAGACGTCTTTGCAACCTACCGTGAGCATGTGATGGCTATGGCACGAGGCTTAGAGCCCAAAGCCGTGATGGCAGAACTTTTTGGAAAGGCTGAGGGTGTCAGTGGCGGTAAAGGTGGGAGTATGCACCTGTTCGAGCCTTCACGCTTTTTTTATGGCGGTGATGCCATCGTAGGCGGTCATATTCCTAATGCTGTTGGATGTGCTTATGCTCGAGACCTGCAGGGAAGTGATGATGGTGTGATGGTTATCTTTGGTGATGGTGCAACGAATGGCGGCGCTTTTTTTGAATCACTCAACATTGCAGCAACGCATAAACTTCCACTGCTTTTTTTATGTGAGAACAATGAGTATGCCATCGGTACAAATATCAAACGTGCAGCACCATTTCGTGAGCAGGCTAAAAAAGCCGAGCCTTATATGTTGACGTATAGCGTAGATGGGATGGACGTTGAAGCGGTACATGAAGCAGTAAGTAGTGCTAAAAAACAGATAGAAGAGGGACATGGTCCCATATTTTTAGAAGCTTTTACCTGTCGTTACGAAGGGCACTCCGTGAGTGATTCCAATGCGTACCGTTCGGCGCAGGAGATGGGACACTGCAAGGCAAAAGATGCTATTGAATATTTTAAGTGCGGCTGCGTGAGAAGTGGATGTGCTCTGATGTTGAGATAGAAGCACTTGAAGTAAAAGCACAAAAAGCAGTAGATGAAGCAGTTGTATTTGCTGAGAATGCAGAAGAACCAAGCGCAGCAGCTCTCTTTGAGCATGTGTTTGCAGAGGAGGTCTGAGATGTTGTACCGTGAAGCACTAAACAAAGCACTTGATGAAGTGATGGCAGCAGATGACACCGTAGTGACACTTGGTGAAGATGTAGGTCTCTATGGCGGTAGTTTTCGTGTTACTGAGGGGCTGGTAGAAAAGTACGGAGAAAAACGTGTTATAGATACTCCAATAGCAGAACTCAGCATTGTTGGTAATGCTGTTGGAATGGTAATAGGCGGACTGCGACCGGTAGCGGAAATTATGACAGGAAATTTCGCACTCTTGGCTTTTGATCAGATCATCAACCATATGGCAAAACTTCGTTATATGAGTAATGGCAAGATTACGCTGCCAATGGTGGTGCGTTTTCCTCAAGGAGTGAGTAAGCAACTTGCAGCACAGCATAGTGAAAGTTATGAGCAGATGCTTTGTGCAGTGCCAGGACTGAAAGTACTCAGTGTGTCTGATGTCAATTACGCCTACCATGCATTTAAATATGCAATACTCTCAGATGACCCTTTTGTATTTATAGAGCATGAACTTCTTTATAATAAAAAGGGCGAAGTGAACTTTGAAGAGCAGCTTGATCCTTTTAAAGCGCGCATTGTGAAAGAGGGAAGTGACATTACAATCGTGAGTTATTTGAAGATGGTCGATGACGTGATGGCAAGTGTTGAAACCATAGAGAGTGAGCTGGGCTGTTCTTGTGAAGTGATAGACCTCTGTTCACTCAATCCTATAGACTATGAAACATTGGCAGCATCCATTAAAAAAACTTCAAGAGTTGTAATGGTAGAAGAAGATCATAAAACAGGAGGTTTTGGCTCACAGATACTTGCGTGGGCAGCTGAAGAGATGTTTTATGAGCTCGATGCGCCACCACTGCGTTTGGGTGGAGCGGATGTGCCTATACCTTACAACAGAACACTTGAGCTTTTGAGTATCCCGACACCAGATTCGATAGCACGAGATATTATAGCCTGGGGGAAGAAAAACGATGTATGAGATAGTCATGCCACAGCTTTCAGACTCAATGGAAGAGGGAAAGTTAGTTAGCTGGAAAGTAAGTGTTGGTCAAAGTGTTAAAAGTGGTGATGTTATTGCTGAGGTGGAGAGTGACAAGGCGATTATGGAGGTGCAGACCTTTAAAGACGGTGTTGTCAAAGAACTTTTGGCAAAAGAAGATGATGAAGTGAAGATTGGGACTGTTATTGCGCGTATTGAAACGGGTGCGACGGCTTCTGTAGAGCAAGCACAAGCAGCAACCAAGCCGACAACAGCGCCAAAAGAGGAACAAACTTCGAAAAAAGAAGCAGTTAAAGAAGAAGAGACAAAACCAAACGCAGCAGAAACAAAAAGTGTTTTGGATGAGATATTTGATACATCCTCTGTTGCTCCAACAACGCAAGAGAGACAAGCATCACATATTTCACATAAAACACAAAGTGGCATATCTCCAAAAGCAAGAGCTAAAGCAGCTGCTATGGGTGTTGATGTTGAAAAACTTCAAGCAAAAATGCCACAAAAAGTGCTTCACGCGGAGGATGTGGATGCCTATGTCACGCAGAAGTATTTTACGTCAAAAGCCTTAAAACTTTTGCAAGAGTACCAGCTGAAGAGTTCACTTTTTGAACTTAATCATAAGATAGACAGCGATGAAGTCCAAGCCTACATCGATGCAAATGAAATAGCACTTCCAAAAGCACTCTCACCGATGCAAAAGGCAATCATTGCAAATGTAACGCGTTCTGCTCAAAAGCCTATTTATCACATCTATGAATCCATAGATGCCAAACTTTTTGAGACACACCCTACACATAGCATGACAGCGTGGCTTGTAAAGATTTTTGCAAAAGTAATGATGCAGCATGAGAGTTTTCGTACACAACTTTTAGATAATGCCCTCTCCATTGCTCCAAATGCTTCGCTCTCCATCGCCGTAGCAGATGCAAAAAATCTCTATATGCCCGTCATAAAAGATGCAAACAGACTCACAATTGCTGAAATAACAGAGCAACTCACTGCGTTTAAAGAGAAGCTTAAAACTAATAGTTTTAGTGCAAAAGATATGCAAGGAGGTACTTTTGGCATCTCAAATCTTGGGATGCTCGGCGTTGCGCGTTTTGATGCAATGATAAATAGAGATGAGAGTGCCATTGTTGCGGTAGGTGGCATGAGTGATGGCAAAATTAGTGTAACACTTACAGCAGACCATCGCCTTATAAATGGCTACGAAGCGGCACTTTTTATGGCGGATGTAAAAAAAGAGGCAAGTGAGCCTCTTAATTTTAAGTAGTTATTTTTGAAGTTCTTTGATCCAAGATTGCATCCAAGCATTCACTTCGGGTCTTGGAGTCTCTAAAAATTCTAAAACGAAACTCTCTTTCGTTTCACAAATAGCGATTGATTTTGGTCTAAATGCCAAAATTTCAATATTTTTAATAGTATGT
>JALVXQ010000087.1 GCA_027038255.1 Sulfurimonas sp.
TGTTGAAAATTTATGTCAACTTTTTAATAAAGAGCAAGATTTTTCTAGTGTAGAAAAATATGCACTCGATACTATAAAAACAGAAGCATCACCAGAGGAGTTATCTTGGTTCAGTAAAGATTACCATATTCCTCTTTCAAAAATGAAATATCTCTTATATCAATGAACGCAACACAAGAATTTGAAAAAACAGCAATCCAATATTTAAAAGATAAAAGAGAGCTACTCTTTCAGCAGTACCTTGATTCTAAATATCCAATAGATGAAAAAATTGCATATTTTACAGCTGGACCCAGTGGTGCTGGTAAAACAGAATTTATTCAAAAATTTCTTGAGTTTGAAGCTAATCTTGTACATCTGGACATAGATATAATACGGGATTTTTTTAAACCAGTTGGATATGATGGAAAAAATAGTGATTTATTTCAAAAGCCTGCAAGTTGGGGTGTGCAGTTTTTATTTGATGAAGCTGTAAAGAGCAGAGGACTTTCTTTAATTGTTGATTCAAATTTTTCTCATTTGCAAACAGCTAAGGAAAATATGTTAAAATTGTTAAAGAAAGATTATAAGATAGAGATTTTCTATATCTATAATGAGTTAGAAAAATGCTTTTTATATACAAAAAAACGAGAATCAGTAACACATAGACTTGTTCCAGAAGATGTTTTTTTTAATAGTGTTGTAAACTCAAGAAGTGTAACAGCTCAAATTAAAAAGTTGTTTGAGCAGAATATTGCTTTACATGTTATTGATAAAAGAGATAGTAGCTATTATGAAGATGTTAGTTATGAACAATTTGAAAGTATAATACCTGAATATAAGGCTCAAAAATGACAAAACAAATGAATCCAATGTTGAAAGAAGAAAATAGACAAAAACTTATAGAAGAGGCTATGCAGGCTATATCAGACAAGCAAGCTCTAGTAGTTAAACAAGCTGATAGAATCATTGGTGATGTTGTTCTATTTGAGAAAATGGTTCATCAAAAATTTATATCAAGCTTTGTGGAGAAATAATATAGCCTTTTCAATAAAAGCTTTAGTTTTTACACAATATGAATCAGCTAAATAAACTTTATCAACAATTAGCTGCCTTAGAATCTCAGAAACAATCAATTGATTCACAAATATTACAAATAAAAAAACAGATAGAACAACTCTCCCCATTTTCAAAACAAGAAAAAATCCAGCTTTTTAAATCATTATTTATAACCCGCGGGGATGTATATCCCATCTATTGGGTTAGCAAAGATGGTACTAAACAAGGTTACTCTCCTAAAACATATACCTTTCGAGGTAAAGATTATATTCCAATTAACGATACTGTAATTCAACAACATTTAGAAGGAAAAATAAGACTTGGAAGCTATGCTATAATCAATCAGACAATGGCAAAGTTTTTAGTTATCGATTTAGATAAAGCTGGTTTTATTGAAGATGCAAGAGCAATTGTGAATGTTTCTCTTGAATTAAATTTAAAGCCACTTATAGAACTCTCAAAATCAGGAAATGGTATTCATATTTGGTTTTTCTTTGAGACATTAGTTTTGGCAAGTAGTGCTAGAAAATTAGGTGATATTCTCATCACAAAGGCAATGGATGTTGGAACTAGTATTGATATGAGTAGTTACGATAGGATGTTTCCAAATCAAGACTTTGTGGCACCTGATGCACTTGGTAACTTAGTAGCTCTCCCTCTACAATACACTTCTCGCATGGAAAATAAAACGGTATTTATTGATATTGATATAATGCAACCATATTCTAATCAATGGACTGTTTTGCAAAATATAGTAAAAATTAGTGCAAATGAGCTATCAAACATTTTACAAAAGCATATTATTTCTAATTCAAATACTCAAGAGACACTTATGCCATGGGAAATACAAAAAGATAAACCATTATCCTTTCCTAAATTAACACAAGCAATTCTACATGATGCACTCTATATTGAGAAACAAGCACTATCAAAAACACTTATTAGTACTTTACAAAGATTAGCATCTTTTACAAATCCAGAATTTTATATCCGCCAAAATCTTCGTAAATCAACTTTTAATACCCCTAGAGTCATTTCACTTTTTGATGTAAATGAGAAATATCTTATTTTACCTCGTGGCTTGACACAAAAAGTAAAATCTCTATTTCAATCAAACAATGCAATATTAGAAATAGAAGATAAACGATTTATACAAAAAATAGAAAAGCCAAAATTATCTATCAAGATGAGAGATAATCAAAAAAGTGCCTACAATAAAATATTAAAGCATGATTATGCTCTCCTCATCGCATCACCTGGATATGGCAAAACAGCAGTTGCATCTGCTATCATTGCAAAAAGAGGAGTAAATACTCTTATCTTAGTGCATAAAATCACTCTACTAGAACAATGGGTTGAGAGGCTCAGTGAATATTTTGAGCTAGATAAAAAAACTTTTGGACAAATAGGAAAAGGTAAAAAGAGATTAACATCTAATATTGATGTGGCAATGTTACAATCACTCAAAAATAGACCTGAACTTATAGAAGATTATTCACAAATAATAGTAGATGAAGCTCATCATATCCCAGCTGTTTCATTTGAAGTACCACTGAAAAAGTTTAAAGGAAAATATGTACTAGCACTCAGTGCTACACCAAAAAGACAAGATGGAATGCATCCAATAATGTCAATGCAATGTGGTGATGTTGTACATGAAGTCAAACGAGATAAAAGTCAAATCCATACACTTCAAACTATTTCAACTCAATTTGAAGCATATGAGGATGATTTTAGTATGATACTTGGAGAACTTTTAGAAGATCACTCACGAAATAATTTAATTATAAGTGAGATAGAAAAGTTAAAAGGTCGTAAAATTCTCATTTTAAGTGAGCGAATTGAGCATCTCAATATTTTATACTATGGACTAAAAAACAAAAAGATAGATGCAACTCTTCTCTATGGAGGAATGGATGCAAAGATTCAAAAAGCAGCTTTAAAAGAAGCACATACAGCAGATATTATACTCTCTACAAGTACTTATATTGGAGAAGGTATCGACTTTTCTCATTTAGATACAATTGTATTTACAATGCCAATATCCTATCAAGGGCGAATAGTGCAATATTTAGGAAGAATTGGAAGACGAGGACAACAATGTTTGGCTATTGATTTTATAGATGAAAATGTACCAATGCTCAAAGCAAGTTTTAAAAAACGGCTTAATGGTTATAGGCAAATGGGGTACAAAGAGCTCAATAGTGACAAAAGTGTATCAAGATTATTATTGGAATATTAACAGTTGAAATATATGCTATAATTATTAAAAAGATGAGGAGTTTTTATGTACACAATCAAACTAGATGTAAATGATACTATTTATGAT
>JALVXQ010000088.1 GCA_027038255.1 Sulfurimonas sp.
ATGGGGGTCTTTTTGGGACAGGACTTGCTGATGGAACATTTAAACTTGGTTTTTTATCTGAAGTGCATACCGACTTTGTTTTAGCGGGACTTTCAGAAGAGTTTGGATTTGTCGGGCTTTTTTTCGTTGTTGTGGTTTTTATGTGGATGCTGCAGCGAATCTTTAAAGTAGCCAACCGGGTAGAAGATACAAGTCTCTACCTCTTTAGTATAGGAATAGGGCTGACTCTGGCATTTTCTTTTTTGGTGAATGCTTACGGTATCAGTGGGATTACGCCGATTAAAGGTATCTCCGTGCCTTTTCTCTCTTATGGCGGTTCTGCAATGCTTGGAGCCAGCTTTGGTGTCGGTATGGTACTGATGGCCTCTAAAAAAGCGAAAATGGATTAAATATGAAGTTATGTGTAACAGGTGGTGGAACAGGCGGGCATTTGATGATAGCAGAAGCTATTGTGGAAGCTGCTGTGAGTGACGGACACGAAGTGATATTTATAGGCTCGAAAAATGGACAGGATAGAAAATATTTTGAACATAATTCCCCTTTTTCATATACTTATTTTTTAGATACAACAGGTGTGGTCAACCAAAAAGGTTTAGGCAAACTCGGAGCACTTTTTAAAATTTTCAAGGCATTTTTACACTCACGCAAGATACTCAAAAAGCATAAAATTCAGGCAACTTACAGTGTCGGGGGTTTCTCTGCTGCAGCGGCTTCTTTTGCCTCACTCTCTCTCTTTATTCCGCTCTTTATTCATGAACAAAATGCTGTGCAAGGGAGACTCAACGGACTACTCAAACGCTACGCAAAAAGTTTTGTATCGGCGTATGATAAAGATTCTCCTATTCAAGGCTATCCAGTTAAAGAGATATTTTACAAAACGGCTCACTTGCGTGAGGAGCTAAAAACCATCATTTTTCTCGGTGGAAGTCATGGTGCAAAGGCCATCAATGATTTGGCACTCAGCGTTGCGTGGAAGCTAAAAAAAAGAGGCATTGCCATCATTCATCAAGCAGGTGAAGCTGATTATGAGAGAGTCAAAGCTGCGTATGAAAAACTTGGCGTAGAGGCAGAACTCTATGCGTTTACAAAAGAGCTGCCAGAGTTGATAAACAGAGCAGATATGGCAGTCTCACGCAGCGGTGCATCAACACTCTGGGAACTGACCACAAACGGCTGCCCGGCACTTTTTGTACCTTACCCCTATGCCGCAGGTGACCATCAGTACTACAATGCAAAATTTATAGTAGATAAAAATATGGGTTGGTGCGAGCGAGAAGGAGAGGGGCTTAAAACAAAACTTTTACGCATTATAAAAGAGCCACAGCTTAAAGAAAAAAGTGAAAAACTTTTAGAATATGCACAAAAAGATGTAGCACAACAGATGATAAAAGATGTAGAGGCAAAAATATAGTGATTCATGAATTAGCACAGGCTTTAGTAGATTTGATATTTGGCTGGGGGTATCTGGGGATTTTCATTATGATGGCTATTGAATCGAGTTTTATCCCTTTTCCTTCAGAACTCGTTTTAGTTCCGGCTGGTTATTTGGCAGCCAAAGGTGAGATGTCCATTGTGTTGATTATGGCTGCTGCTTTGGCCGGTTCTTTGGTAGGGGCATATATCAATTATTATCTTGCACATACTTTGGGACGAAAGTTTTTACTGAAATTTGGAAAGTATTTTTTTATCAAAGAAGAGACACTTTTGAAAATGGAACTCTACTTTAAAAAGCATGGGCATATTTCCACTTTTACAGGTCGATTGATTCCGGGTGTTCGCCAGTTGATTTCCATCCCTGCTGGTTTAGCAAAGATGAATCTTGCCGAATTTACAATTTTTACATTTTTAGGTGCTGGTATTTGGGCTTTGATTCTTGTTCTTCTGGGCTATTTTATAGGTGAAAATCAGGGACTTATACAAGAGTACTTAAAAGAGATTTCAGCTCTTGTTTTTATAGCTGTTGTTTTTATTGGCTTGTTATACTACCGCTATCAAAAAAGAAAAGGATAAGCGATGAATTATATGTTTGCACCGGGTTTTATCGGGACGAGAGCACCATTTTTTATGGATTTAGTAACTTTAATCGTGGCTCTTTTACCTCTTTTAGTTTATGGAGCAATTCTTTTGGCTCGCGGAGCTCATTACAAATCGCATGCTGTCGTGCAAAATGTCATTTTTATTTTCTCTGTTATTATCATTGGATATTTTGAGATGGGTGTGCGCATTGGCGGCGGATTTGATGCTTTCATCTCTGACAGCGGTGTGTCGCATACCTATGCCTCTGTAGTTTTGGGTCTGCATATCTTAATAGCAACCGTGACTCTGTTTTACTGGGTTATGGTTATCGTCTATGCAAATATGCAGTACAGACAAAAAACACTTCCCGGACGTGCTTCACAAGGACATAAGATCTTAGCCGTGAAGACTTTTGTTGGCATAGTGCTGACATCATTTAGCGGTATTTGGGTATATCTGCTATTATTTGTCTATTAAAATATAATAATGGTTATTGTACCTCTTTTAACTCAATAACTTCTTCATCTCTTTGTCAAAATCTGACTCTATTTTTTGTATTTTATTAAATTTTTCATACTCTTTTGAAGCTTTTTCTTTGGCTTGTGTATGCGATATTGAACCTTTTCCTTCAAGAATTTTGAACTCATTAAATTCTAAAAATTTATTTACTGATTCACTAACATCTTTCATGCTGAGTTTTTGACGATTTTCAATAATTCTTTCAATATAATCAAAATAAGCCCCAATTGTACGCTCAAGTTTTTTTATCTCATTTTCTTGAAGATAGTTTTTAGCTATGAGGGTATCAGATTTTAATACTCTTCCCGCAGGTGAGTTTTTCCACGAGGTTAAACCCATATTTGGTTTTTTAATATTCGCAGATTCATAGACAATTTCAGCAGCAGTTTTACCTGTGATAGCAAAGTGAAATTTATTTTGAACCGTAGCATAAAACTCTAGTTGCCCAGATACGAAACTGTGTAGCCTGTGAAGAGTTTACTCTATATCCTACAGATATAATCATATCAAGATTGTAATAATCTACAATATAATTTTTTCCGTCTGTAGCAGTTGTTGCATTTTTTGCAACAACTGAATCTGCTTCAAGCTCATTTTCATTAAATATATTTTTAATATGTCTTGAGATAACAGATTTATCTCTACCAAACAGTTCGCATAACTGCTTTTGATTTAACCATATAGTTTCACCTTCTATTAAAACTTCTAATTTTATATCTTTGTTTGATGTTTTATATAATAATATTTCGGCCATTATTTATATCCTTTGAAAATCTTATAAATAATAGTGCTAAAAAAAGATTTATTTAAAAAGTATGCCATTTTGCCATCTATTTTTATTCTATTTGTACATTGTATCTTTACTATTTTAGCTGAAGATTGATTTAAACTTTATTTAGTGGCACAAAGGTGGTTTAATTATATGTTGCTATACTACATCAATAAAGATTAAAGGAAAAAATATGTTAGAAATAGGACAAAGAGCTCCAGACTTTTGTTTGCCAAATCAAGATGATGTTGAGATGTGTCTGCGAGATTTAAAAGGGAAGTGGATAGTACTCTATTTTTATCCAAGAGATAATACTCCGGGATGTACAACAGAAGCCTGTGCATTTACGGAAGCGGCACCGGATTTTTCATCTTTAAATGCCGTGATACTTGGTGTAAGTGCAGACACTACGAAAAAGCATAGAAACTTTATAGAAAAACATAATCTCGGTATTACACTTTTGAGTGATGAGAGCACAGAGATGATGCAAAAGTATGGTGTCTGGCAGCTTAAAAAGAACTATGGAAAAGAGTATATGGGCATTGTTCGTTCAACATTCATAATTGACCCTGAGGGCATAGTCCGTGCAAAATGGGAAAAAGTTCGTGTGAAAGAGCATGTAGAAGCTGTGAAAGAGAAGCTTGAAGTGTTGAAAAAAGCAGCTTAAACTAAAAAGAGATTATCTCTTTTTAGTATCTGTAGCGTAGATAGAAACGGATATCTTGTGCTTTGTCTACATAGTTAGAAGCACCTGGCATTGTTGAAGATATTTCAACAGCATCACCTGTAGTATTTCCAAAGAAGCCATTACTTCCTGCATATTTATAGTCTATATATGTATAGCGGATTTGCAGTGATAAAATATCTTCAACCAATGGCTCTGTGAAGTATGCCTCGTATGCGTCACCACGAGCAGCTACTTTTGAACCGATGTTTGTATCTTCCGCATAGGTGATACTTCTCCAGTATTGTGAACCGTGATTGTACTCAAGTCCCCATCTTCCCTCTTCTGAAATAAGTGAAGGAAATTGCGTTCCAACCCAGTAAGAGTAACCTGTTTTGCTCTCTCCATTAGCTGAGCCAAGCATACCCTTGTCTGCATTAGGGTCTGTAATACTCATCGCACCACTGACAAAGAAAATGGTGTCATCTAAAAAGTCAGAAATGCCATCACCGATGCCGTTTGCTACAAAGTTTGCGGTAATAGAGTGTAATCCGCCTACTGTGTCAAAACCTTGTGTATAATCTTGTAGATTTACAGCGTCTATTAGATTATTCGCATAATAGTACTGAGTATTGATACTATATTGCCCATCACTATATGGAACAAAAATAAGACCGACAAGGTCGATATTTGGATTTGCCCCTTGTGAACTGTCAACACTTGCATATGGAGTAGAAGTGAATTTCGGTGCAGCGTTGCTCATCCCACGGCCTGCACAGAATTTTACATACATGCCATCAGCACCTGTAATGTTCTCAAGACCAAATTTCGCACTCAGTCCGTCAAATTCAACATTGATAGAGTGTCCCATAGGAGAAGATGCATGGTCATCATCTCTAAGATTAATGAGATGTCCATTTGTGGAAGGACGGCGACCGATACTAAAGGTCCATGGAATATCCGTACCTACAAATTCATCATCTTTATATAAAAAGTAGACAGAACGTACTCTCAGTTTGTCATCATAAGCATTTTCATTAGCTATCCAGTCAAAACTTTCCATTGAAGCATTTTGAGCATTAACTCCACTTCGTGCACCAAATGCTTTATTATACGCAAGCTGCCCATGAAAGCTTAAGTTGTCAGTTGCTGCCCAAGACATATTCATCCAGAATCTGTTTGTCATAAAAGCATCATTTTTCGCTTTTGAACCATCTGCCATTTTGTAATCAAGATTTTCAATAGCAAATCTGTAATCGACAGCAAATTTTAGGTGATTAGAGTTTGTGTTTTTGTTGAGTTCTGCAACATTTTCTTGCAAATCAGAAATTTTTTCATCAACGCTCTCTTCGTCGTCATCACTTTCGTCATCCGCTTCTTCATCATCATCTGCTGTAGCTTCATCATCTGCTTCTTCGTTAGTGGCTTCTGCAGATGCTGCTTTTTCTGCCTTAAGTGCATCGAGTTCTTGTTTCATCTGTTTCATTTGTAGTTCCATTTGCTGAAAACGGTCATACATACTATTGTCGGCGCTAAGAGCCGTTGTGCTCAGGAGTGCAGCAGTGACTAGTGAAAGTACTAGAGGTTTATTCATTTCTTCCCTTTTTTTAAAAATGTCTTACAAATATAACACATTTTTATATTATTTCTGTGATACTATACATTATAAATTATAAAGAAAGTTTTAAATTTCACTATATTACTATAATAATTTATTATATTTGAATTGCTTATTAATATTATTAGATAAAGAAAAGAGCATAAAAACAAGCAAAGTTTAAATATATTTTTAGTATAATTCGCGGATTTTTCCTCTGCGTTTGCAGTTGAAAATATTAACAGGTTGTGTCAAAAAACTGGTGCAACTCTCTTTTTAGAGAGTCAATGTTCGATACTTCCAAAGCCAACCAGTGAAATTTCTGGCGCATTATGACGCCTTTTAAGGACCTCTTATGGTAACTATGAAAGACCTATTAGAATGTGGTGTACACTTCGGACACCAAACTCGTCGTTGGAACCCAAAAATGAAAAAATACATTTTCGGTGTTCGTAAAAATATCTATATTATAGATTTACAAAAAACACTTCGTTACTTCCGTAACACATATACTATTGTAATGGATGCTGCAGCAGAAGGGCAAACTGTTCTTTTCGTTGGTACTAAAAAACAGGCTCGTAACTCTGTAAGAGACGCTGCAATTGCTTGTAATATGCCATATGTAGACAACAGATGGTTAGGTGGTATGCTTACTAACTTCCCAACTATTCAAAAGTCTATTCGTAAACTTGATGTTATTACTGAAATGCAAGAAAATGGTCAAATTGACTTACTTACAAAAAAAGAAGCACTTATGCTTTCTCGTCAAAAAGTAAAACTAGAGTCTTATTTCGGTGGTATCCGTGATATGAAAAAACTTCCAGATATGCTTTTCGTCATTGATGCGGTTAAAGAGCATACTGCAGTTTTAGAAGCACGTCGTCTTGGTATTCCAATTGTTGCTCCACTTGACACTAACTGTGACCCTGACCTTATCACTTACCCAATTCCAGGGAATGATGATGCTATTCGTTCTATCCAGCTTTTTTGTCGTGAAATGACAGCTGCGATTAATGAAGGTAAAGCACTTCGTGATGCACCGGCAGAAGAAGAGCAAACTGAAGAAGCAGCGACTGAAGAAGCTCCAGCAACTGAAGCAGCAGCAGTAGAAACAACAGAGGAAGCGTAATATGGCAGCAGTAACAGCAGCAATGGTTAAGGAGCTACGTCAGGCAACTGATGCTCCTATGATGGATTGTAAAAAAGTTTTAGTTGAAGCTGACGGCGATATGGATAAAGCAAAAGAGCTTTTAAAAGAACGTGGAATTGCTAAAGCGGCTAAAAAAGCTGATCGTGTAGCAGCAGAAGGTCTTGCGGGACTTAAAATTGCTGATGATTTCTCTAAAGCAAGTGTTGCAGAGATTAACTCTGAAACAGACTTCGTTGCTCAAAATGAAGGTTTCCAAAACCTTGTAAAAGGTACAGTTGAAGAGATTTTCAATAATAATCCTGCTGATGTTGAAGCATTTATGAACAGTGATTTTGGAAATAAGTTTACAGAATCTGTAACAAAGATCGGTGAGAAAATTGAACTTCGCCGTTTTGCTACACTCAATGCTGAACCAACAGAGGCATTAAACGGATATATTCACTCAAATAACCGTATTGCAGTTATAGTAAAAGCAAAATGTGACTCTGAGAAAACTGCAGAGTGTATGAGAGACACATTGAAACAAATTGCAATGCATGCATCTGCGATGAAACCAAGTACTTTAAGCTACAAAGATTTTGACCCTGCATATGTTGAAGGCGAAACAAAAGGTAGAATTGAAGCACTTAAAAAAGATAATGAAGAGTTGAAAAGACTTGGAAAGCCTCTTAAAAATGTACCTCAGTATGTATCTATGATGCAATTAACTGATGAAGTTATGGGACAAGCTGAAGCTGACATCAAAGCTGAGTTATTAGCTGAAGGGAAACCAGAGAAAATTTTAGACAAAATCATTCCTGGTAAAATTGCAAGATTCATTCTTGACAATACACTTCTTGACCAAGAGCAGGCACTTCTTGACCAACAATATGTTTTAGATGATAAATTAACAGTAGCGCAAGCTATTGAAAAAGCGGCTAAAGCATGTGGCGGTACAGCTGAAATCACTGAATTTGTTCGCCTTGAAGTAGGTGAAGGAATTGAGAAAAAAGAAGACGACTTCGCAGCAGAAGTTGCAGCACAAATGAGCTAAGCCTTTGGCTTAACTCATCCCCCTTTCATTAGAAACTTTCCTTTTTTACAATCATAATTCTTTTTAATATTTAATGCTATAATCTTCGTATGCAAGAAGATAAGAAAAATAGAATAATTGTTATTGGCGGTGGTTACGGCGGATTGAGAGCTGTAGAAAAACTGGCAAAACATAAAAATAATACGATTACACTTTTAGATAAAAATGCCTACCATTTTATGCAGACGGATGTTTATGAACTCATTGCAAATGAGAAAGATTTTGCACAGGTAAGTGTTGATTTTTTTACATACTGCAGTGGTTTTGACAGGAATGTCAGTTTTTTCAAGCAAGAGGTCAGCAGTATTGATTTTATAAATAAAAGAGTCATTACCGCTACGCAACGATTTTCTTATGATTATCTCATCATAGCTGTGGGTGCAAGAACAAAATTTCTTCAAAGTATTGAAGGGCTTGCAGAGTATGCCCATGGTGTAAAAGCGCTGCATCGTGCAATGTACTTTAAACAAAAGTTTGAGATGTCACTCTTTAAAAAAGTAGATGAGAGCGGCACTGTATGTAGACCATTAAACATAGTCGTAGCAGGAGCAGGGCTCAGTGGCGTTGAGATAGCAGCACAGATGGCATCTTTTGCGAAAGAATTCTATTGTAGAAATAATTTTTTATGTAGAAAGCTCAATATTATTTTAGTCTCTTCTTCTTCACGGGTTTTAAAAGGTATGGATGATTATTTGGTTAAAAAATCACAACAGAGACTGCTTGATTTGGAGATAAATATAAAAAACAACACCCGTGTTGTTTCACTTACAAAAAACAGTGTTACACTCAGTGATGGTGAAATCGTTCCAATGGATTTTATGATCTTTGCGGGAGGGATTGAGCCAAATGGCCTGATTTATGCACTTGATTTACAAAAAGATGAAAGAGATCTTTTAAAGATTAATAAGTATCTACAAGTTTTGGGATATGAAGATGTTTTTGCAATAGGGGACTGTGCAACACTTTACAATCAAGGCAGGCATATAGCACCAACGGCAGATGTAGCAGAGCAAATGGCAGCACTTTGCAGTGAAAATATTATGAATTTAATGGGTAATAGAGAATTGAAAAAACATAATATAAAGTCACGAGGTATTTTAATAGCACTTGGACGAGGCTATGCAACAGGCAGAATTTTAGGAGTGAATATCTCTGGATATTTGGCATATTGCATGAAAAAAGTGATTGAAAAACTCTACTTTATACAGCTTGACAGACATTCAAAAAAAGGGTGTTCCAAAATTTTCAAGATGTAAAATATTATAATAAGCAAGAGTAGAATATAATATCTCCATGAATCTATTATCTGCTAAAAATTTATCACACTCTTTTGACTATGAACTCTTCTCAAATGTCTCTTTGGAACTTAATACCAAAGAGAGTATCGCTATTATTGGTCTGAGTGGAAGTGGAAAATCAACACTTTTACATCTTTTCTCAACGCTTCTCAAGCCTGATAGTGGCAGTGTGGAACTGCTTGGTAAAGATGTACTGACGATGAAAAAAAAGCCTTTAGCTCTGCTTCGTCGTGATGAACTTGGTCTTGTTTTTCAATCACACTATCTTTTTAAAGGTTTTAGCGGATATGAAAATCTTGAGGTTTCAGAGATTTTGTCACAAGAGCCCATAGAACAGGAACTTTTAGAGCGCCTTGAAATTGCACACTGCATTGGGCAAAAAGTGACAGAACTCTCAGGCGGGCAGCAGCAACGTGTCTCAATAGCCAGAGTGCTGACAAAAAAACCGACAATAGTTTTCGCAGATGAGCCAACAGGAAATCTTGATAATGTTACGGCATGCGAAGTGATGGACCTTTTCTTTGAGTATATACAAAAGCATGAAGCCGGAATGATTTTAGTCACACATGACGATACTCTGGCGCACATGTGCGATAAAGTCTATAAGCTACAAAACAAAGAGCTTATAAGGGTCAAATAGTGGAACTTGCACAGATTTTTAACGAAACTAATGTTGTCGGATTTCTGTTGCTTTTTTTTCGTTTTGCTGCACTTTTCATTGCAGTACCCATCTTTTCACATAATAATATTCCCATGAATGTAAAAGCAACGATGGCTTTTTTCTTTACAGTTGTCTTTTATGCTTCAATGCCTCCTGTACATATTGCCCTGAGTATTCCGACCATAATTATAGCAATACTTAGTGAGTTTATGCTTGGTCTAGTTGTTGGTGTTGCTCTACAACTTGCATACAATGTTATCACTTTTGCAGGGGGGCAGATATCTTTTATGATGGGCTTTTCTATGGCCAGTGCTATTGATCCTCAGTCCGGTATCTCTATGCCGATTATTTCACAGTTTTTATCACTGCTTGCTTTGATGGTCCTCATCGCTTTGCACTTAGACCACTGGATGCTGCTTTTTATAGATTATAGTTTGCGTAGTGTACCTTTAGGTGGTTTTTTGATGAGTAAAGATGTGTTTCATTATGTTATGCATGCTACGGCTAATATGTTTTTGATTGGTTTTATTATTGCTTTTCCTATTATAGCCCTCTCCTGGCTTGCCGATGTCATTTTTGGAATGCTGATGAAGACAATGCCGCAGTTTAACCTTTTAGTAATCGGTTTTCCTATAAAAATCATGGTTGCTTTTTCCGTTCTTATTGCTACCCTAACAGCTATTATGCTTGTCTTTAAAGGACAGATGCAGGAAGCTTTTAACGCTTTGGAGATGTTATTTTAGTTTTTTTAGGGTACAATAATATGATTTTAATAGAATCAAACAAGCTCTCATAAGGAATATGCGTGAAGATACTACTTTTAAATGATAATCCGGTTGTAAATAAATTAGTTACATTAAGTGCTCAGAAAACTTCTGATGAATTGGATATAGTTACAAATGTTGAAGATGTCGCAGGTGCTTCATATGATTTGGTAGTAGTTGATGACGACATAGGCAGTGAGGAAATACTTGACGCCTTAAAAGAGAAACTCGCATTTTCAAAAAGTTTGTATATCTGCACACGTGATGCTGCAGAAGTCACTGCCTTTGATGCAACGCTCAAAAAGCCATTTTTACCGACTGACCTTGTAGAGCTTTTTGCTATGTTTGATAAAGATATAGAGAAGGGTGAAGAAGTTCCAGTGAGTACACCGGTTAAAGATGAGCTTGTTCAAAGTTTAGAGAGTGAAATTGAACCGCAAGAGATAGAAGATTTGGACGAGGTGGAAGACATTTCCCTTGATGAACAGGTAGAACTTGATATGCAAGCACTTGATCTTGATGAAGCGTTCATAGAAGATGGAGAAGAACTTACGCTTGATGATTTAGATGAAACATTGATAGACGAAGACTCTTTGGAGAGTGAAGAGTTCGGTGAGAGTGTCTTAGATGATGAAGAGGCGCAGAAAGTGAAAGAATTACTTGATGAAGCAGATGATTTTGATTTGGCCTTAGACTTGGAAGATGAGGCGGATGCAGATATTGGAGATGAAGATACACTTGATGAGCTTGATGATTTGGCCCCTGAAGAGGAAGAAGAAGATTTACAGCTTGATGATTTAGAGGATGATACTGTTGATGAACTCGAAGAGGAGCCACTTGACTTCGATTTAGCTTTAGATTTGGAAGATGAAGCGGATATTGACCTGACAGAAGATGACGATATGCTGACTTTAGATGATGAACTTGAAGAGAGTGAAGAAGAGCCAGAGGAAGTATTTGAAGAGGTGAGTGATGCCGAAGTTATCTCCGAAGAGCCTGAAGAAGAGTTGCAACTTGAGGAATTAGAGAGTGACGATGAAGAGGCCCTGGAAGATGAAGTAGATGAAGCAGTGACAGAAGAACTTGCAGCAGAACCAGAAGAGGTTGAAGAAGTGCCTGAAGAAATTGAAGAGATTGAAGAGATTGAAGAAGAGGTGTCTGAGCCGGAAAATATTGAGCAGCAGATACAAGAGGCTGTGGAAGATCTAAGTGAAGAAGATTTGGAGAGTGAACTTGATGATGAGACACTTTTAGAGATTGCCGCTTCTGAGATAGATTCTATAGATAAGTTAAGTTCCAAAGAGTTGAAGCTTGCACTTGGTGAAGAGATAGATGAAGATGAGCTTGAAGCTGAAGAAAAAGTTTCAACAGAAGACGTAGAAGATTTACTTGAAGTTGCTGAAGAAGAGTTGGAAGAAGAGGAAAAAGTAGAGGGTGTCCAAGCACTTAAAAAACTTTTAAAAGCCTTGGATGACAAAGATGTGGCAGCATCAATGAAGGGAATGAAAATTACTATTAATATAGAGTTAGGTGAAAAATAATGAGTAAAATAGATGGCGCGGTATTAGTACTTTCCGGTCCCAGTGGTGCGGGAAAAAGTTCCTTGATTCATAAAATAATTGATGATATTGGAAAGTCTTATTTTTCTATTTCAACAACAACAAGACCGATACGTAAAGGGGAAGTTGAAGGTGTTGATTACTATTTTGTGGACAAAGAAGAGTTTGAACGAGAGATAGAAGAGGATCAGTTCTTAGAGTATGCTGTTGTACATGGGAACTACTATGGAACATCACTCAGGCCGGTTAAAGAGGCACTTTCACATGGAAAACTTGTTATTTTTGATATAGATGTGCAGGGTAATAGTGCGGTCAACAGTCGTTTGGGAGATATAACCACTTCTGTATTTATTACGCCGCCGACACTTTCAGAACTGCGCAGAAGATTAGAGAATCGCTCAACTGATGAGCAGTCTGTGATTGACAGACGCATTAAAATGGCAAGAAAAGAGATTCAGCGTGTCTCTGAGTATGAATACCTGCTTATTAATGATGATTTGGATGTCGCAGCCGATAAGCTTCGTATCATCGCAACAACGGCACGCTTTAAAAAATCGAACGATGAAATAAATGCATTTGTCAATCAGTGGGAAGATTTATAAAAAAAACAAAAAAGTTTGCTATAATATCGCACTTAAATTATAAAAGGAATAACTATGGGAATGCCTAGTGGAACAGAGTTACTACTCATTTTTGGAATCATCGTACTGCTTTTTGGTGCAAAAAAGATACCTGACTTAGCAAAAGGTCTTGGAAAAGGGATCAAAAACTTCAAGCAAGAGATGAAAGAAGTTGATGAGGCAGAAGTAGAAGCTCCTAAAAAAGTTGAAAAAAGTGAAGAGGTAGCTTCAAGCGAAGAGACTCCAAAAACTACTACACAAGCGTAAGCCTTGAAGCAAAGAGTATCAGCGCTTTTGCGCGAAAAACTTGGTCGTGAAGTTGTATTAGAAAAACCTCGAGACCGCTCTTTTGGGCACTTCGCTACTCCTATTGCTTTTTCTTTAGCAAAAGAGCTGAAGAAATCCCCTATGATTATAGCAGATGAACTTGCTTCATCTTTTAGCGATTCAGATGAATTTTCAAGTGTTGAGGCTGTCAAAGGCTACCTTAATTTCCGTCTCAGTGAAGCATTTTTAACAGAGTATGCTTCATGGGCGCTTGAAAATCCGTCACAATTTGCTACACAAGAAAAAAATCAAAAGATACTTTTAGAATTTGTCAGCGCAAACCCTACAGGTCCACTGCATATTGGTCATGCAAGAGGTGCCGTTTATGGCGATACACTCTACCGTTTGGCAAAGCATCTTGGTTATGACATTACTGCGGAATACTATATTAATGATGCCGGAAATCAGATTGATCTACTTGGACTCTCTATTCAGCTCCATGGGCGTGAAAATCTTTTGGATGAGACCGTTGAGTATCCTGAGTCCTATTATCGTGGGGAGTATCTTGATGCGCTTTCACGAGATGCGATGGAGAAATTTGGTGCAGAGATATTTCATGATGAGTCACGTCAGCGTGAGCTTGCAATGTGGGCAAAAGATGAAGTGATGCAAATCATTGTCAAAGATTTGGCAGATACGAACATCCATTTTGATACTTTTGTTTATGAATCAACGCTCTATGATGATTGGG
>JALVXQ010000089.1 GCA_027038255.1 Sulfurimonas sp.
TACGAACTTGCCAATGAAGCGTTTAGTATGGATGTTTACAACCGTATGGCTTCAACGATTATGGCACAGTCAAAAACATCTCTAAAGTATGTGAAATACGTCAATCAAGCAAAAGAGTATATGCAGCAAATTAACGATATTGCAGCGAAACAGAGTATCTCTGATGCAGATCGTGCAAAGATAAAAATGATGAGTGAGATTATGACTGATTCCTATGTGAAGCTGGCTCCAAGTGTCATTACTGACAGAGCTTTAGTGCAAGAAGCAGCTGCATACCATAAAAATTTCGAGCAACTCCTTGAAAAAGTCAATAGATAAATATATTGATGCGTTTTCAAACTATCTGCAAAAGCAAAGAGGCTACTCCGAACTTACGATAAAGAGCTACTGTGAAGCACTGAGAGAAGCTTTTGAGTATATAGAGATTACAGATGAAAAAGAGCAACAGCTTTTTAATTTGATGCCCTACCGCATTCATATAGCCAAACTCAATGCAAAAACGATTAGTAAAAAACTCTCTGCGATTAGAAGTTTCACAGCGTACTTGAATGAGCAGGGTCTAAAAATCTCTTTGCTAGCAGATGAGAGTATAAAAGTGGCAAAAACACTGCCAAAACCGATTTCGCATGAACATATTATGGAGGCTTTAGAGGAGGCATCACTGCAAGAAAAACTTGTTGTTTTGATGCTTTACACTTTAGGGCTTCGTATCTCTGAGCTGGCCTCTTTGCAAGTCGAAGATATCAGCGAGGAGTGGATTCGTATTATTGGAAAAGGTAATAAACAAAGAGATATACCACTTCTGGCTTCGATAAAGAAATTAATTGATGAATATTTGTCAACTTTTATGATAAAAAAATTTCTTTTTGAGAAAAATGGCGAAAAATTAAGCGAAAATAGTCTAAGATATATGATAACTAAAGTCTTTGGTCGTGTAGCTCTAAAAGTAACACCGCATCAACTTCGTCACTCATATGCCTCATCACTGCTAAACAGTGGAGCGCCAATTGTCGATGTTAGTGAATTGTTAGGTCATGCTTCTATGGCTACAACACAAATATATACAAAATTAGGTAGTGCCTTGAAACAACAAAATTATAACAAAGCACATCCCCTTGCAAAGGGTGAAAAGTAGTGCTTGCTAAATTTTTTGAAGCTTTATATCGTAAAGTTCTTGTCAATATTGTCGTAAAACGTGCATCAACTGTTGTATATATAGAGCTGTACTCAAAAAAAGGTGCAATTGATAACGTAAACGCTGAATTTGAGACCACCAAGCTCGATGAAAAAATGCTTGAGTTTATAACGAGCTACACAAAAGAGTCCCCCTACTACTATATCTCTATTCTTGATATGTCCTCTTTACAGGGTGCACTGCCGACATGCTCCAAAAACCGTCTCTCATACTATTATGACCTGAGTAATTGTGAATACAAGTGTTATGATGGAAAATGGACCTACTACACAGCAAAGACAGAACTCTATGAGATTGAGAAGGTTTATAAAGAGACAGGGGTTGATTTTATCTTCTCTCCATTTGTTGTTTTAGCGCACTTCTTTAAAGATAAAATAGATGCTAATTTGGCACTTTATGCTCTGGTTCAAGACAGTTTTATCTCCATTGCCGTGTTTGAAAATTCACAGTTGCTTTATGCTGAGCATCTTGATATGGAGACAAGCAATGAGGTTGATGACATTCTTCTTGCCCATGACATGGAAGATGAAGAGCTTGACCTTAGTATGGACAGCGGCATCGACTTGGAAAGTGTTAATGTTGATGAGGAAGATGGCAGTGAGTTGGATGATTTTAGTGATATAGAAGATTTGGATTCGATTGAAGAGATAGATGAATTTGATGACTCCAAAGATGTCGAAGAGGAACTTTTGGAGAGTGAAGATGTCTTAGAAGAGGCAGAAGAGGGCAACTTCAATGAAGATTATCAAAGATTTTCACTTATTCAGACCTCCGTTGCACATTTTTATAAAGATGAACGCTATGAGAGCAAGTTTTTAGAAAATATGTATATTGCCGATGGTGTCGGTGTGACGAATGATTTGAAAAAATACCTTGAAGAAGAGATGTTCTTGAACGTTTATATTCGACGTGCAGAGATTGATGCTGAAGTGTGTGAACTTGCAAAAAAGGAGCTTGGTTTATGAGATACAGCTATATAAAACCGCGTAAGAAAACTCCTTTTTCAACAGATATACAGCTGATAACTACATTTTTTTCTATCACGATTATAATGCTGCTTGCAACCTATGCTTTTTTACTCTTTAAAGATTACTCTTTTATAAAAGAACGTAAAAATTTGATTACGAGTCGATTGGCCTTAGAGAAAAACATTAATGACATGGACAATAAAATCGCGTATATTAAAAAGCAAAAAGCACTTGCAGACAAAGTATATACGCAAAATATGGTACTTAAAGACTCCATCGCAAACCTTTTTGATCTCGTGCCTGAACGCATAACACTCTCACGCGCAGAACTGTTGAAAAATGGATTGATTTTATACGGTGTCACGCCAAATAAAGATATTTATAACTTTATGCTTCAAGCACCATTGCGCTCTATATTTCAAAAAACATATACGAGCTTCTACCCATCTCAAAACGGATGGCTGCAGTTTGTCTCGACAAACTACATAAATGAAGATGAAGGCGAGGAGCTTAACAGTGAAAATTAATATCTCCCGTCATCAGATTTATATCTTACTTGTCTCGATATTCTTCTTTCTATTTGTGCTTGTTTTCTCTTTTGGGCTGTTGATTCCAGAAGGAAAAGAGTACAGAGTCAAAAGAGTTGAATTGCAAAAAGAGCTGCAAGAGTACAGAAAATACAAAGCATTTCATGACGAAACTCTTGAAACCTTCAAAGATCTGCAGGGTAAAAATCGTAATATCATCACAGCATTTGACAGAACATTTTTTCCTGCACGTTTCGAAAAGCAGCATAAAGCACAATTTTCATCTCTGAAGATTGCAAAGGTAGAGCGCAGTAAAGATGTCGATGGCTTTAGTGTGTATGAAGTAAACACAACTTCACATATCAGCTCACCGACAAACTTTTATGATTTTTTAAATGCGGTCAATAAAGGGGATTGGATTATCGGTGTGAACTTTCCTATTAAGTTTAGACGTGAGGGAGAGATGATAAAATCATCTTTTACAATGAAAGTCTATGCTAATAACAAAGACAAAAATGTGACAGCTTCTGAGTCCTCTGCCAAATAGCCTCTGAGTTTTGGTTCTACTTTTAAAAGACGCATCTTCTCTTTGAACTCTTTTGTGAGTTTTTCACTTTTTATAAAGGGTGC
>JALVXQ010000090.1 GCA_027038255.1 Sulfurimonas sp.
AAACAGACAAAGATTGTCAAAGCAAAAGCTGTAACCAATGTCAATCTCAATGTAACAAAAAGAGCAGGCTTAAAGTGTGACCTTCACGGAATGCGCGCTGATGAAGCGACAGAAGTACTCGATAAATTCTTAAATGATGCCCTCATCAACGGTTGGGATGAAGTCATCGTTTATCATGGCATTGGTACAGGAAAACTCTCCTATGCGGTCAAAGAGTTTCTAAAACAGCATCCAAGCGTAAAAGGCTTTGAAGATGCACCGCAGCATATGGGTGGATTTGGTGCAAAGATAGTCTACTTATAAAGGAAGGGAAAAGAGATGTTTAAAACACTTATTAGTAAATTCAGTTTCTTTTTCTGGCTGATTTTCTTTATTTTAAATCTCCTTATCTATTTTTTTGGAACTGTCTATATTAAAGAGATTTTGACAAAATCAGAAGCAGACAAAATCGCACTGATGCTCAACACTCTCAAGCCTGCCATCGCCTATGACATCTCATTTAATCAACAGCAGCAGCTCACGCAACTCCTTAACACCATGCTTCAAGACAATGGCATACAATCCATACAAATCATATATACTGACAAAAAAAGCACTCTAAAAGAAAAAAGAAGAAGGAATGCAGAAAAGCTTTTTTCCTATACAACCGCAGTTATTGACCCCTTTACACACACAACAGTTGCACATATCAAATTAAGCTATTCCAATGTATATATCAACACCGTACAGAAAAAAATCCTTACCATGCAGTTGTATATATTTCTTATTGCACTCTTTTTATTCTCTCTCTTTTTTCTCTATGTGAAACGGGATTTGAATGCCTTAAGGACTATTGCAAATGCACTGCGGGAGTACTCAAAATTTAGAACAATTAAACCGATTGAACTCTCCAACACAAGCCAGGAAATTCAGACTATTGCCAAGATTGCCAATACGATGATTATGGACATCGCGCAGTATGTGAAAGATTTAAAAATATTTAATGCAAAGCTTGAAATAGAAGTAGAACAAGAGCTGCAAAAAGTACAAAAACAAGAGAAAATGATGCTCCATCAATCACGTCAAGCCGCCATGGGTGAGATGCTTGAGTCCATCGCACACCAGTGGAGACAACCCCTTAATATCATTGGTGTTTCAGTATCAAACCTTGAACTGCAGGCGATGCTCGGAAAACTTGAACCAAAAGATTTGCAGGAAAAACTTGCAATCATAGCAACGAATACAAACTATATGTCCAATACCATCGATGATTTTCGAAATTTTCTCAATCCTGAGAGAAAAAAGAGCAGTTTTGACCCTCAAAAAAGTATTGAAGATGTTCTTAGCATCTTAGGAGATGAGCTCAAAACACATCATATCCACCATAGAATCAAACAAAAGGAGCATTTAGCTTTTTTCGGTGTTGAAAATGAGTTCAAACAGCTGCTTATGATTCTCCTAAACAATGCAAAAGATGCCATTACAGCGCAAATCAAGAACAAATCCATTACTTTTGGAGAGATACACATATTTATTTCACAAGACAAAGACAAAGGTATTGTCTCCATTGAAGACAACGGTTGCGGCATCAATGAAGATAGTATGGAGTCAATTTTTGAACCTTATTTCAGCACAAAATCCTCTTCTCATGGAACCGGTATAGGTCTCTACATTGGAAAAAATATTGTGCATAAGAGGTTTAAGGGCTCTTTGCATGTACACAACACAAAAATCGGCTGCTGTTTCACTATAGAAATACCCTTGCAAAGCCAAGATAAAGAGGCAAAAGAATGAAAAAAATACTCTTATTACTGCTCACTACCCTATTGCTTTTTGGAGATGAGATTGATCAACTCAATCTCATTGAAGATTTAGACAATGCTTCAGAAATTACAACAAGAACGAAACTCAACATTAACAAAACACCTGCCATTGTCTCTGTGCTACATGCAGATGAGCTCAAAAAACTCGGAATTACCGATCTTTACCATGCTCTTGGAACTGTTCCAGGTATTGAACTCTCCATGGGGATAGCCGGAGCAAAACAGATTGTTATGCGGGGAAATAAATCTTTCGTTCGCGATAAAA
Organism: Sulfurimonas sp.; assembly: GCA_027038255.1. Taxonomy (GTDB): domain Bacteria; phylum Campylobacterota; class Campylobacteria; order Campylobacterales; family Sulfurimonadaceae; genus Sulfurimonas. Next base: position 2,068 of record JALVXQ010000090.1, read on the forward strand.
TAAAACTTATGATTGACGGCATCAGTGTCAACAGTGAACTTTCAGGCTCAAGCTATTTTTATCTTGATATGCCCATAGAAAATATACAGAGAATTGAAGTCATACGCGGTCCTGCTTCTGCTTTATATGGTTCATATGCCCACATAGGTGTCATCAATGTCATCACAAAAGCTTCCACACATAAAGAGAATATACTCTTTACAAATGTCAGCAGTGTTCACAATAATGACATTGGATTTACCCAAAACATAAATACAAAAGGTATCAAACTCGCCCTTGACGGTTTCTTTGTCAAAAACAACAACTCCCGTGGGTACAGTTCCTACTCGCTTTTACCAATGCAAAAAAATTTCACCTCTTATGAAGATTTTACAAACAAATCTTTGGGAGTGACTCTCCAATTTTACAAAGAGCTCTCTTTTACAAGCAGATGGCTCGAACAAAATACACAAAACTTCTATGGCTATGGAGCATGGCCTATTGTTCAAGATCCAAAAATGCTTCAAAACACCTCTTTTATCAACGAACTCCGTTACACTCCTAAAATCTCTAAAAATGCCTCGTTAGATTTAAAAATAGGTTACAAACAGTACAAGTATGCGGGAGGAGCGAGACTCAGACCACTCAGCCTGCTAGGATACTCTTATGATTTGATAGGAAATGGCTCCTACAAAGAGGATGTTATCTACGCAGATACTGCTTTAAAATATAACAGCAGAGTGCATAATGCGCTCTTTGGCATATATCTCTCACAAGCTAAGGCAAATGACACCAAATATTTTGTAAATAATCCGACAGTTTCAACAGTGACAAACACAGAACTGCCAAGCGATGGCCTTAAAGATAATCTCACACGAAACCAGTATGCTTTTTATTTCAATGATATTTACACACTGAGTCAGAAATGGACAACAAACATTGGAATGCGCTATGATTACTACAGTGATGCCGATTCAAGTTTTGCACCTAAACTCTCCCTTTTATATACCCAAGATGATGCACAGAGTTACAAACTGATGTACCAGCGTTCTTTTCGCGCTCCCTCTTGGATTGAGCTTTACAGTAATACGCAGCAGTTTGTGGGAGACCCCTCTTTAAAGTCAGAAACCATAGATACGGTGGAACTCGCTTACAGTTATGAGGGCGGCTTTGACAGTTGGTTTACTCTCAACTTTTTTTACTCGCACATGAAAGATTTCATCTATAGAGATGCGGCCTATAAGCTTCTCAATGGTGATGACAAAGATTC
>JALVXQ010000091.1 GCA_027038255.1 Sulfurimonas sp.
TGGAATGATAACTGTGACCACTGTATGGTTTGCAGCGATGTCTGTTTTGAAAATCAGGTCTTAGAGATCACAAAAGCAAAATATGATAAACAAAGAGAAGAAGAGGGTATTACCCATGAGTATATTACAGGTGCTGACTGTACACTCTGCGGACGTTGTATAGATGTTTGTCATGCGGATGCTCTCAAGTTTGACTTTAGACTTAAAAGTTTGGTGTAGTTATGATAAAAGTAACAAATTTAACAAAGAAATTTGGTTTAAATGTATCACTTGACAGTGTGAATTGTGAATTTAAAAAAAATGAGTCTATTGCTTTAATGGGAGCAAATGGTGCGGGAAAAACGACACTTGTGCGTTCTATTATGGGTTACTACCATCCAAATGGTGGTGAAGTACTCATCAATGGCTTAAATCCAATAAAAAACAGACTAGACGTGTTAAATCATATTAGTTTTGTACCGCAGCTTCCGCCTCCAATTCGCCTGAGTATTGCTGAATTAATTGAATATATTGGAGTGAGTGCTAAAGTAGATAGAGAGCTTATCAAGCACTATGCTAATGAGATGAAACTCGATATCAGTGCAAATTTGAATAAATCCTTTTTTAAGCTCAGTGGAGGGATGAAGCAAAAACTACTCATTGCCATCTCTTTAGCGAAAAAAAGTGATATTATCATTTATGATGAGCCAACAGCGAATTTAGACCCAAAAGCAAGAGATGATTTTTATAGACTTCTCAAACAAAATGAAGACGACAAAGTGCTTCTTTTTGTAACCCACCGGCTTGAAGAGGTCAAAGACCTTGTCAACAGACAAATCTATATGGATTTGGGAAAAATAGTATCAGATGAGAGATTTTAAATGAAAAATTTATATTTAATTGCATATTTGGATTTAAAAGAGTCTTTGAGAGCCAAATGGTTTGTCGTCTACTCACTTGTTTTTGGTGGTTTAATAGCACTCTTTTTTATAGCGGGTGTGACAGAATCACAGGTTATGGGATTTAGCGGACTTAGCCGTCTTTTACTGATGTATATTCAGATAACCATTGTTATTTTGCCGATATTTATACTCATTACTACGGTACGATCTATCTCTGGTGACAGAGACAGCCATGTACTCGAATACATGCTCTCTTTTCCAATTTCCCTAAAGCAGTACTATTGGGGAAAAATCATCGGTAGATTTATCACTGTTTTTCTCCCTGTCTTTTTTGCAATGGTGATAGCAATCGTTTATGGTGCATTTAAAGGTGCAGCAATACCGTGGGATATTTTCTTTTTATATACAGGACTTCTCTTTGCGATGACAAGTGCATTTTTAGGTATAGCATTTTTTATATCTTCATTTGTAAAATCTTCTGAGGTGGCACTTGGATTATCATTTTTTATATGGATATTCTTGCTTGCATTTATAGATATTGCTTTGATCTCTTTGATGATGCAGGAGAGAATGAGTTCAGGTCTTATTATTTTCATTAGTTTGATAAACCCAATGGAGATTTTTCGTGTTGCGGCAATTTCGCTGTTTGACCCACAGTTGACTGTTATGGGGCCGGTTGCATTTTACATCCTGGACTCTATGAGTCAAACTGTATTTGTGTTAGTTTCAATTGCATATCCGGTTACTCTTGGCTTGGTATTTGCATTTTTAGGGTATAAGATATTTGAGAAAAAAGATTTGGTATAGGAGTGTTACATGATTAAATTACTACTTGGTTTGTTACTATTTTCTAGTTTGGCATTTTCACATGAGATAAAGTACGATAAAGATGCAGTAGGAGCAGTGCGACATCTGAAACTTTACAAATACCCATCATGGGTGGCAGAGATAGAGCTCTCAGATGGGAAAAAAGTACTCTTTTCTTCTCCAAAAGGAATGTTTGAGTTTTATCTGCATCCTGCCAGTTGGTACCGTGATTATCATATTAAAAGTGAAAAAGCTTTTAAAAATCTTTATGTAACTGATTTTCAAACAGCAAAGACGATTAATGCAAAAGGTGCTTTTTTTGTTTATGGCACAGATGAAATTTCTCCTGCAGGAGATGACTTAGTAGCTTTTGATTCTTATAAGGCTGCAGAAAAGTTTTCTAAAAAACATCATGGATCAAGAATTTTTGGTTTTAGAGACGTGAGTTATGGTCTTATAAAATTTTTAAATGGAGCACAGTAATGCAAAAGCCTAACCCAATAGATGAAGAGATAAAACTAGACCCAAAACGTTACATTGTTAGTGAAACAGATGCAAAAGGAAAAATTACCTATGCAAATGATTACTTTATGGAGGTTAGTGGCTATACTCAAGAAGAGTTGATAGGCCAACCTCACAGTATTGTACGCCATCCCGATATGCCCAAGGTTGTTTTTAAACTTCTATGGGAAACTTTGAAAAAAGGGAAGAACATTAATGCAGTTGTTAAGAATCTTGCAAAAGATGGACGCTATTACTGGATTTTTACAGAGTTTGAAATTCGAAGAGATACAGATACCGGAGAAATCATTGGTTATCATGCATCACGAAAAACGATTTCCAAGCATGTTATAGAAATCATAGCAGAGCTCTATAAAGAACTTTTGGCAATTGAAAAAAGTGAAGGTGTGGATGCAAGTGAAAAATATCTCATCGCATTTCTCAAAGAAAAAGGCGATGATGTGAATTTTGCCAATATTATGGAAGAGATTCATAGATTTTACTAAAGCAGATAGTGAAGTAGTGTATATGAGATTCTTTTTTTTAAGTTTACTGTTTCCTGCTTTTCTTCTCGCAAATTTGCTGCAAGATACAATCGACGCAGCACCCCCTCACGCAACGATTAAACTTCATGATGGTACCTACAAAGGCAATATACATATTAACAAACCTTTGACGATTAAAGGTCTTGGTAAACACGTTATCATAGAGGGAAATGGAGAGGGAAGTATCATCTTCATAAAAAGTTCCAATGTAACACTTAATAATCTTCATATTACAAAGAGTGGCATGAATATGCAGACGATTGATGCTGCGATATCTATGGAGAAGGTACAAAACTGCGAAATCAGCCATTGCCGTATCTATGATGTTTTATATGGCATAGATATGAATATGGTAGAGAATTCCCGTATTATAGATAATTACATCACAACGAAAAAAAATGACCTTCCTTTGCGTGCCAATGCACTAAAACTGTACTATGCAAATCGCAATACAATCCAAGATAATATAATAGAGAATGTGCGAGATGTCACGCTGAACTATTCAAACTATAATCTTTTTAAAAACAATAGATTCATAGGAAACAGATTCGCGACACATATCTCTTTAAGTCATGACAATACTTTCAGAGGAAATACCTACAAATATAACTCTGTGGCGATGATGTTCATGGGTGCTAAAAACACAAAAGTAATTGGTAATGAAATTCTTAGCTCTAACGGTGCTGCAGGCATCGGTGTAATGATAGGATCTGTTGCGAATTTTCTGTTTCAAGATAATTGTGTCCGTTTCAATGCAAAGGCGCTCTATATACAGGGACAGGAAAAAGCTAAGGGGATGAAACGCTACATCGTTGGGAATGAGATTTCATACAACGGCGAGGCACTTCATTTTCATGCTTCTATTAAAGACAATACCATTACAAATAATAAAATATTTTCCAATATAAATGATGTTGTAAAAGATGCCGGAAAAAACTTTGAGTCGTCTAATGTGGTGGAGTATAACTACTGGGACAGATATGCAGGTTTTGATAGAAACGGTGACGGTATCGGTGACAAACCTTTTAAAGTCTACCAATATGCAGATCAGTTGTGGCACTATAATCATAAGGTGAAGTTCTTTTATGCAAGTCCGGTGATGACACTATTGAACTTCTTATCACATCTCGCACCATTTATCGAACCAAATCTTATTATGGTAGATATGAAACCTTTAATGAAGAATATATGATAATTATTATCATATAAACTTATCTTGTAAATAAAGTGATATAATAGAATAGGTTAAAAAAAAAGGAGAAGAAATGAAAAAAATTCTTAAGGTTTCGGCAGTAGTGTCATTAATGTTGTTTGGGTCTATGCCACTATTGGCAAACTCTTCAAATAGTAGCAAGAGTGTTCAACAGCAAAGTCACTTCAAGCCTATACTAGAAGCAGTAGATTTAGTTCAGGTTGCGTCTAAATTAGACAAAAGTAGTCAAAAGAAGGCTCTCTCTTTATTGCATAAAGCAAAAATGGAGCTACAAAAAGCACCAGCTTCTGCAGAAAGTAAAGAGTTGAAAACAAAAATTGCTGCGATTGAAAAAGCCATTAAAAATAATGAAGCGACAGATAAACTCTATGCAGATACTATTTTTAAGTTTGATGCTTATATTAATAAAGTGAAGCAGTGGGGATATGAAATTCGTGCACATGACGAAGAGATGACCGACATTAAAAAGTTTAAAACTGAAGAAAAAAGTGATGTATATTAAGTCAAATTATTAATATATGAGAGATAGGAGAGTATATCTATACCCTCCTATCTTCCAAACTTTTTGACCCGTTTGAAAACTTCATTGAAATCTACAATTTCCTGATTTTTTGCAATATCATCTTTTGATTTATGTGCTGAAAAACCATAGGCCATTGGTGTGATGTTTTCAGTGTCATAGTAAGCAGTTCTAGCATCTATCCATTTACCTGTTTTTGCATCCGTTATCCAGATAACGGCTTTATCTTTCCACGGAATTTTTTCATTCTCAAACCAGAGTACCATACAGCCGATATCATCAAACATGTAAACTTTGCCGTTTGCAGGGTTAATGACCTGCGTAGTATTGTCTCTGTCACTAACAACCATGGCACAGCGTGTACACATGTCTCTGTCCCAGTGTGCCTCGGCAGGTTGGGTGCTGACAGCTTTTTTATCGCATCCGCTAAAAGAGAGGATGCTGAATGTAACTGTTAGCAGTAAAAAGAAGTGTCTCATAGTATTGCCCTTTTTTGCTAGAATTCTAACCTATTGTTTCTGACATTACTATGATATAAATCAATAATTATTTTATAATCTGTGCTTTAATGGTATCTTCATCCAGTTTTTCACTTGCATACTTAATAGCTGCAACCTGCTCTGTTTCATTAATATACCACTCTGCAATATGCTCATGCTCTAAATTTTTGAGTTTGTCCATATCTACTTCATTCAGAGGTATAAATAAAAATGCATGTTTTGTTGGGTTTTCAAATCGAAACAGCATCCATACAAGCCAGAGTGTCGCTACGACAGCTACGCTTATTCCTATGGTGCTTCTATCTGCAACTCCCATCATAATACCTGCAATCATAGCGCCAACAAATGTTGAAAGATAGGCAGATGTATTTGCGATACCTAAAGCTGTTCCTTTTTGGTGAACTTTTGCAAATTTACTAATCATTGACTGAACAAGCGGCTCCATCATGTTAAATGCTATAAAGAAAAAGATGACACCAAAGACAAAAACAAGACTTGAATTTGTAAGACCCATAATAGTAAAAGAAATGATGAAAAGTATAATAGCTATAATAAATATTGTTTTTGGTTTATTGTACTTTTCACCAAATATGGCTGCAGGACCCATTGCAAGGATTCCCAGTACCATAGCAGGAACATACACTTTCCACAGTTCAGTTTTTGCCCAATCAAAATGATAGTTGGCATGTGTTAAAAATACAGGGATTAAAACAAATGCCATAGTCATGAGACCTTTTTGCATTGAATCAACGATGACCATATTAAAGAGATTTTTATCTTTTAAAATCTCTGAGATCTTTGCTTTTTTGTTGTAGATATGTACGATTTTTGGAGGTGTGGGTACTTTTGTTAAGAGTAAAAGCATAGCGAGAAATGAAAGACCTGCAGTTACATAAAAGAGGTTATTAACACCATACCAACCACCTAAAAGTGGTCCTGCTACCATAGCAACAGCAAAACTCATAGCGATAAATCCACCCATAATAGCCATTGCATGTGCACGTGTCTTCTCTTCAACCAAATCGGCAATCATTGCAACGACAACAGAACCAATTGCTCCGGCACCTTGTAAAAAACGACCTAACATAAGTGTATAGATGTTGTCTGCATAGCCTGCAATAAGAGAACCAATCATAAAAATAATCAATCCGACAAAGAGTGTAGGTTTTCTTCCTATTTTGTCACTCATAGAACCAAACGGTATTTGAAATGCTGCCTGCGTGAGGGCATATCCACCGACGATAACACCAACTAAAAGAGGTGTAGCACCTTGCAGTGTAAGCGCATAAACGGAGAGAACGGGTAAAACAAGGAAAAGTCCTAAAAATCTAAGGAAAAGAATACTTGAGAGGGGTAAAACCTTTTTGAACATAGAAAGCCTTTAAGTTATAGTATAATTTTGAAATTATAGAGCAACTATTATTTATAATTGATTTGCAAAAGATAAAAGATATAATTTAAAAGATAATTTAAGGAAATGCACTTGAAAAAACTGGTTCTTGCAACATCAAACAAGGGAAAAGTAAAAGAAATTAAAGATTTATGTGAACATTATGAGGTAGTGCCTTACACAGATTTGATTCCTGCATTTGAGATTATAGAAGATGCAGATACATTTAAAGAGAATGCCCTCATTAAAGCACGTGCGGTTTATGAGGCACTTGGCGATAAAGATGCAGTAGTTCTTGCTGATGACAGCGGTATCAGCGTCGATGTGCTTGGTGGTGCTCCAGGAATTTACAGTGCACGCTATGCGGGTGAGAATGCTAGTGATAAAGAGAATCTTTATAAACTCATAGAAGATATAAAAGCCAAAGGAGTGACAAGTTCTCCTGCACATTATACAGCAGCGATTGCCATTGTGACAAAAGATAAAGAGCGAACGGTACATGGTTGGATGTATGGAACTGCGATAATAGAGGTGCGTGGGGAAAAAGGTTTTGGTTATGATCCGATGTTCATACCCTTTGGGTTTGATAAGACCTTGGGAGAGCTTGATGATGTGGTCAAAAAAGAGCTTTCACACCGTTCAAAAGCACTCCGTCTGGCTTCAAAGGTTTTAAAAGTATTATAAAAACTTGCGGCTCAGTTCATAAAATGAGCGCTCAAGTCTCTCTAAAACGAAATGTAGATGGGCGTTATATCTGCCGAAATTCTGCATGATATCTCCTTTAACATTTGGGATGTCAAAAGAGAAGCAAAGAGTGTTCCACATGTTAAAAAATATTTTAGTTAAATAATGTTAAAAGAAATATACCGAATAAAATTCTATAGACTCCAAATGCCACAAAAGTGAATTTTTCTAGAAATTTTAAAAAGAGTTTAATTGTGATGAATGCCACAATGAACGCTACAACGAAGCCAATTGCAAGTGTGATGAGGTTGGCATCTGAGAATTCATGATAGTGTTTGAGCAGATCATACCCTGTGACAGCAGACATAACAGGCACGGCAAGCAAAAAGCTAAACTCCGCACTTGCCTTGCGTGAGAGTCCGACAAGCAGTGCTCCAATGATGCTTGAACCTGCGCGGCTTGTTCCCGGAATAAGTGCGAAAATTTGGGCAACTCCTATCCAAAGGGCTTGTTTATAGTTCACTTTTTCAACATCATCAACAAGATGCTCTTCATTTGGAATATAAAACTTCTCAACAAGCAAAAAGACAACTCCTCCGACAATGAACATCGTCGCTACAATTTCAACACTAAAGAGCTCTTTTATCTGATGTGAAAAGACAAAGCCGACTGCACCGATTGGAATGAAGGCCAAAATGAGTTTTTTCCAAAGTTCTATTTTTTGAAGTGTGAATTTCTCTTTGTAATTCAGTACAACTGCCAAAATAGCAGCAAATTGAATAATGACTTCATAGGCTTTTGTGACAGATGTCTGGTTAATTCCGAGAAATTGTGAAGCAACGATGAGATGCCCTGTTGAAGATATTGGCAGGAACTCTGTAAAGCCTTCAATAGTTCCTAAAATAACCGAATCAAAAATTGTCATTTTTTTCCTTAAAACAAAATTTTAAACATATTTCGATATAATACGAGGTTTTTTTAAAATTAAACATTAAATTAGTCAATATAGGAAACACCATGCTACTTTTTACTCCTGGACCAACACCAGTACCGCAAAATGTCAGAAACGCTATGGCTGATGAGACAATGCATCACCGTACACCCGAATTTGAAGCGATTTTTGAAAAGACACGTAAACATCTTTTTAAACTTTTCAACACGGATGAAGTCGTGATGATAGCTTCAAGCGGTACAGGTGCTATGGAAGCGGCAGTTATCAACCTCTGTAAAAAGACACTGTTAAATGTAAACTCCGGAAAATTCGGGGAGCGTTTTGGTAAAATCGCAACAGCGCATGGTCTGAACAATGTCGAGATTAAAAATGAGTGGGACACACCTGTAAGTGTTGATGATGTTGTAACGGCTGTTAAAGCAAATGCAGACATTGATGCCATTGCAGTGCAGATTAGTGAATCTGCAGGGGGACTGCGCCATCCTGTCGAGGAAATTGCAGCAGCAGTGAAAGCGATAAATCCGGAGATTATGATTATTGCTGACGGTATTACGGCTGTAGGTGTTGAACGCATAGATGTGACAAACATCGACTGTTTGATTGCCGGAAGTCAAAAAGCACTTATGCTGCCACCGGGACTAGCTATTTTAGGTCTCTCAAATGCGGCGATTGAAAAAATCGGCGCAGGTGTCGGATACTACTTTAACCTCGCTACCGAGATTAAAAAACAGAAGCAAAATACAACAGCATATACAGCAGCTACGACACTTATCATAGGACTTTTAGAAGTGTTAGAGATGATTGAGCGTGAGGGCGGCATCGGTGTGCTTTACTGTAACACTGCACGACGTGCCAAAGCGACTAGAGCAGCATTAGAGGCCATAGGACTGCATAGTTATCCAAAAGTTCCTGCACTTAGTATGACAACAATTGATGATGTGGATGCATCAAAAATTCGTTCTGCTCTGAAAGAGGAGTATGGCGTGAACGTTGCCGGTGGTCAGGACCATCTCAAAGGGAAGATTTTCCGTATCAATCAAATGGGGCTCATCGCACCGTATGAGTCTACCTGGGTAGTCAACTCAATAGAGCTGATTTTGCACCGTATGGGACGACTGGAGTATGCAGGTATAGCTTCAAAAGTTTATAATGAGACGTACTTCAAAACTGCGATTGAAAAAAAAGAGATATAGATGATACTTGAACACGAAATTCCAAACGGCTCAAAACTTTACTTTGCAAAGAGTGCAAAGTTAAAGCGTCATATTGAGCATACAGCGAGTGAAGTCCTTGATGCAAATGGATATGAAGAGATTGTGACACCGATTTTCTCTTATCATCAGCATAAATCCATCGCTGATGAGAAAGAGCTTATCCGTATAAATGATGAAAAAAATCACTCACTTTCACTGCGTGCAGACTCGACAATAGATGTTGTTCGCATCATCGAAAAACGTCTCGGGCGTAACACTGAGCAGAAAAAATGGTTCTACATACAACCTGTATTTACCTACCCGACAAGTGAGCAGTATCAAGTTGGTGTAGAGTTTATGGGTGAGAAAAAGCTCTCATCTGTGATGAACCTTGCTGTTGATATTTTTGACAAACTTGACGTAAATCCTTTGATGCAAATCTCAAATATGAGAATTCCGGAGCTTTTAACAGAGATGTTCTCAGAACTTTCTATTGATGATTTTAGACATATTAACATCGACAAGTTTATCAATTTAGGGCAAGAGTGGCTTACAAAACTTGTCTATCTGCAGTATGTCGCGCAGATTGATGAGGTCATAGCAATTGCACCAAAAACAATTGCAGATGAGCTGTTGAAGATGAAAGAGCTCTGCGAAGAGTTGCAGTGTGAAAATGCAGTGCTCGCACCAATGTACTATGCAAAAATGCTCTACTACGATGAGCTCTATTTTCGTTGTATCGTAGATAATGAAGTCTATGCACGCGGCGGCAGATATAAAAACAGTGAATTGACATCAGTTGGATTTGCAATATATACAGATGCTTTATGTGAAGCACTAGAAAAAGAGGAAAAATAAGCGATGAATAGAAATAGAGCTGATGTAATTGTCGGAATCCAATGGGGTGATGAAGGCAAAGGGAAAATTGTTGATAAGTTAGCGTTAGAGTATGATATGGTTTGTAGAAGTCAGGGCGGGCACAATGCCGGTCATACTATCTGGGTGGATGGTGTGAAATATGCACTGCACCTTATTCCTTCAGGTGTTCTCAATCCTAATGCTATTAATGTTGTAGGAAACGGTGTGGTTCTCTCTCCGAGTTCCATCATCAAAGAGATGGAGCAGTTTGAAAACTTGGAAGGTCGTCTTTTCCTCTCAGATAAAGCGCACCTCAATCTTTCGTATCATGCGCAGATTGACCAGGCAAAAGAGCGTCTTAAAGGTGACAAGGCCATTGGTACAACAGGAAAAGGAATCGGGCCTGCGTACTCTGACAAGATTAATCGCATCGGACACCGTGCAGGGGAGCTTTTAAACCCTGAGAAACTCTGCCAGACAATTTTAGATTATTTTGCGCAGAACAAACCAATTTTTGATGTGATGGATCTGCATGCACCTAAAAAAGAGGAGCTACTTGCAGAGCTGACTGACTATAAAAATAGACTTGCTCCATTCATTACAGACACAACGCAGATGGTCTGGCGTGCGCTTGATTCTGAAGGCAAACGTGTTCTTTTAGAGGGTGCACAGGGGACTATGCTTGACATTGATCATGGAACCTACCCGTATGTAACTTCGAGCTCAACTGTCAGTGCCGGTGCATGTACAGGTCTTGGAATCAATCCAAAAGACATTGGTAAAGTGACAGGAATTGTCAAAGCATACTGTACTCGTGTCGGAAACGGACCTTTCCCTTCTGAAGATCACGGTGAAGAGGGTAAACGTCTTGGTGAACAGGGGCATGAGTTTGGCACAACTACAGGCCGTGCAAGAAGATGTGGCTGGTTCGATGCCGTTGCAACACGCTATGCTTCACGCCTCAATGGCTGTGATGAGTTAGCACTTATGAAACTTGATGTGCTTGATGGTTTTGATGAAGTTAAAGTGTGTGTTGCGTATGAATATAATGGCAAGACGATTGATTATGTACCGGTTGACTTAGAAAATGTGAAGCCGATTTATAAGACTTTTCAAGGCTGGAATGGCTCTGTAGGTGTAAGAAAATTTGAAGATTTACCGCAGAGTGCCCAAGATTATGTTAAACTTATCCAAGAGATAAGTCAAACAAAAGTCGGTATTATTTCTACCTCACCTGAGAGAGATGATACAATAATCCTCTAAATAAGGACTCTATGCAATGAAGACTCGTTTTAGCTCTTTGGTTAGTGTGAAGAAAAACATTATGCAAAAGAGTGAACGTCTCTTGCAAACTGCAAACAAAAACCTCCTCAATGCCAAAATAGCACTGCAAGACTCTTTGGGTCTGCTGCAAAATATCATCACTCCAAAAGAGGGCAGTATGGCAGAATTTTTAGCCAACAGAAGCCTGCTTGACTCCCAAAGAGGCATTATTGAACATAATGAAGGTTGGGTGAAGTATGCACAAAAAGAGGTTTTAGAGGCAAAAGAGCAGCTCAAACGTGATATGATCGAGTATGAGAAGTTTAAATATCTCGAACTCCAAGAGATAGAAAAAATACTCAAAGAACAAAAAATCCAAGAGGCAAAAGATTTGGATGAGGTGGCACTGATGACATATGCAAAAAAAATAACTATGAGGCAGGCTTCATGATACGATTTTTACTCGCTCTGCTTTTGTTGCAAAATATACTTTTTGCCCTGCAGACAAGTGATAAACTTTTTGAGTGTACAGAGATATTTAAAGAGAGAAAAGGTGAGCTTTTAGTTGAACTTGAGCGCATAGATGAGCAAAAACAATCCTTAAGTGCCCTTAAAACTGCGACAGAAGAGCTGCTGAAGAAGAAAAAAGCAAAGCTGGATCTCTTGGAAGAGCAGCTGAATCAAAAACTACAGGAGATTTCTCAAAAAGAGGCATCCTTTAAAAAGATACTTGCAGAAAATAAAAAGGTTTTAGCAGAGCTCAAATCGACAAAAATGAGTAAAATTGCCCAGACATTTGCAAAAATGAAAGCGGGATCTGCTGCAAATATACTCTCAGATATGGACAAAAATGAGGCAGCGGCTATTTTGCAGGCACTTAAACCAAAAATCGTAGGTAAAATTTTAACAAAAATGGATGCACAAAAAGCTTCCGAATTGACACTGCTTTTAACGAAATAACTCTTCTCTAATAAGATTTTTACCTTACTTATTGTAAAATGTCTGAATTTAATTAATAAGCAGGGTCGCCATCATGAAAATATCATCAAAAACTATTCCCCATATATCAAACAAAATATCTATTGACTTAGCAAAAAGCGGCGTAGTTACTTTAACAAAAGGGCTTGAGCCTGTAGCGTTGGAGGCTGAGAAAGTTCTTCAGCAAAACGTGAACAAAGAGATGGCACTAGAAGAGAAAGTCAACGAAATCTGCGATGATAATGAAGAAGAGATAGAGTTTATGCTTGCTGATGAGCGTCAGCTTTTTTTCATGATTAAGAAGAAATTGGCACCTGATTTTGGTGTTATTTTAGATTATGAAGAGCGATTTTCAGACATAGCGCATAAAATTTTAGATGAGTTGTATGAAGAGGATTTGATCCATTTCGACGTGACAGAAAACCGAATTAAAAACATCATCTACAATGCAATTACATCATTTTTGGCAGATACTTCTGAGATTGAAGATGCTGTTATGGATAAAATTCGTTCATACAAAAGAAAATTTATTCCCGGAACGGATGAGTTTGAAATTTTACATGAAAAACTTTTCCGTGAAGAGTTGATGAAAAGAGGAATGGAGTAGTCATGGAAACACTCAAAAAAGCTTGGATATATTTAGAAAACGGTACTTTTTTAGAAGCAAACAGTTTTGGCGCATCAAAAACTGAAGTTGGCGAGATTGTTTTTAACACTTCAATGAGTGGTTATCAGGAGATAATGAGTGACCCTTCTTATGCAGGGCAGTTCGTCACATTTACTATGCCAGAGATCGGGAATGTCGGTGTGAATGATGAAGATATGGAGTCATTAGCTGCACATGCAAAAGGGATGATAGTAAGAAAGTACCAAGATAGATACTCAAACTTCCGTGCTCAGAACTCTCTTGCGGATTTTTTGAAAAAGTTTGACGTGATGGGTATTTGTGATATAGATACAAGATTTTTGACAAAAATGATTCGAAAAGAAGGTGCCATGATGATGGTGGCTTCAACAGAGATCAGTGACAAAGAAGAGTTGAGAACAATTTTACAAAATTCACCGCGTATTGAAGATGTAAACTACATTGAAAAAGTAAGTACAAAAGAGGCATATAAACATAACTCAAGTACATACAACTATAGAGCTTTTCAATATGACAAGCCTCCAAAAGCAGAGGCAAAGATCATTGCGATTGACTTTGGTGTAAAACGTAATATTTTAAACGAATTAGTATCTGCCGGCATTGAAGTGGAAGTTGTTCCAAATGA